>JADLGX010000067.1 GCA_020849095.1 Candidatus Eiseniibacteriota bacterium | reverse complement strand
GAAGATGGTGCGCCGCGATGGAATCGAACCATCAACCTACTGATTAAGAGATGCTAACTGCCGCCAGCACGAAGCGATTGTCGCGCAATGCATTGGCAATACTGACACGAGCTTGCTCCACTCCTCATTAGGCATCGCGAGGCATTGACGGGCATTCCAAGGGGCGCCAAACGGGACCACTCGTCCCGTTTCACTCAGGTCGCTGGCGCTCGCCAGACCGCCCGCGCGGGTCAGAAGAATACGTGGTCTCGGTCGCTGGCTATAACTCTTGAGCCGAAGGGGCGCGGCGATCGCCAGCTTCCTCGACGCAGCGGTTCGCGAGCACCGACGCGGGGAGGTTGAGCCCACCTGAACGGGTCCTGGAGCGTGACCGATCGCTGCTCGCTGTCCTGTGCATTCGGGTGGAGGGTGGCAGCAGGCTGATCACCTGGCTTGGCTCCGCCCGCAATCGCCGCGTCGGCAGCGCTATCTGATGACCACCATCTTCCTGCTGGCGCTCACTCCGAGTCCATCCATGCGACAGTAGTAGACTCCGGGGGCCCAACCGTCGGTGAGCAACTCGATCTCGTGGATACCGATCTCGCGCACCTCGCTGCGAAGCGGACGTGCGACACACCGGCCCGCGAGGTCGTAAACCCCCAACGAAATAGGTCCGGCCCTCGCCAACTCAAAACGGATGAGCGTCGAGCCCTGCGCGGGGTTGGGCACGTTCTGCGCGAGCGCCAGCGCGCGGCCATCTGCGACAGGTGGTCCGCCGCCTGGGGGCGGCACAGCCGGGGTCAGGATTGCGAACCCGGAGCGTCCGTCGCCGCCGATGTGGTGGAACCCTCCTCCGCCGACGTAGATCGCATCGTCGGTGGCTTGCAGCGCGTTGACCGCACCGGCGTCCTTCTGTGGATCCCAGTCGAGCACCGCACCCGTGTCGAGGTCAAGGGCGGCTAGGCCATGGCGAAACTGACCGCCGATCGTCGTGAAGAATCCCCCGACATACAAGGCGTGGTTGGCGTAGGCCAGCGTGAACAGCACACGGTCCACGTCCGCAACCCACCGCCTGTGAGTCCCACTTTGCGGATCAAACTCCGCGCAGCGGACCCTCCACACTCCAAGAGTCTCCGCGAAGACGCCGCTCGCGACAAGTCTTCCATCCGCGAGCAGGAGTGACGTGACATCGGCGTCAACCCGTGGGCGCCATGTCAGGACGGTGCCACCCGTGTCGACGGCAGCGAGGCCGGCTCGTGGCAATCCACCGAGCGTCTTGAAGCCTCCGCCGATGATCAGAGTGTCACCCTGCACCGCTAGGCCAGTCACGATGTTGTTGGCGCCGGGGTTCCACGGCGTCACGCGTCCGCTGGCGGAGTCGACCGCCGCGAGATTCCGCCGCGCCTCTCCACCGATGCCATAGAAGTTCCCCCCGACGTACAGCGTGCTGTTGAGCATCGCCATCGCCCAGATCGGCCGCGAGAGCGCTGCGTCCACCCCTGGATTCCAGGGCGTGGCTAGCCCCGTTGTGGCATCAAGGGCCGCGATCCCCTGGCGCGGTTCGCCTCCCACCGTGTCGAACGCGCCAGCCACATAGAGCGTGTTTCCGCATAGTCTCATCGCCGTCACGCCCCACGGCGCTCTAGGATCCCAGTCCTTTATGGCCCCCGTGCGTGCGTCCAGGGCCGCCAGGCAGTTCCGCCGCTGCCAGCTCCACGCGCTCGTGAACTCGCCGCCGATGTAGACAGCGCGATCGGTTGCCGCCAGCGCATATACGTCTGCGTTGGGCTTCGGGAACCAGTCCTTCGCCCGCCCGAGCGCAGTATCCACCGCGCCGGCGTAAGCGTGGGCGACGCCGCCCAGGCTGTCGAAGTTCCCTCCCACGTACACCACGCCCCCGCGCACCGCCATCGCGTAGACGTAGAGGTTGTAGGGCGTCGATCCGGTTGCCTGCGGGTCCCAGACCGTCAACGCGTGCGTTTCGAGCTCGATGGCAGCGAGGCCCGAACGGGCGATGCCATCCACATGTGTGAACGATCCTCCGAAGTACAACCGGCCTCCCGCCACGACCATGGCGCGGACGAGTGGCCCACTGCCGCAGTCATAGCACTCCGGGATCGTCTCGATCTCCCAGCGCCACGGCAGCAGCTCGTTCGTCGAACGGTCGAACGCCGCCAGATGCGATCGCAACTGGCCCGACATCGCCGGGAACCGCCCACCCACGTACACCACGCCGCCCTCGATCGCGATGGCGAAGACCAGATCGCCACTGCCAGCGGGACTCCACGGGGTGGGAACGCCTGCCTCACGGTCGACCGCGGCGAGAGAGTAGCGAGCTTGACCACCGATGCTGCTGAACGACCCGCCAAGGTAGACGCGGTCGCGGTCGACGGCGACGGCCAAGACCGGTCCACCTCCGACGTCGGGATCCCAGTCAAGCACGCGACGAGAGGCGACATCGATCGCCGCCGCTCGGCTTCTCGGCTTGCCGGCGATATTGGCGAAGCTGCCGACCACGAAGAGCGTCCCCCGATCGAGCGCCAGCGCCCACACCGATCCGGACGGATCGGGAGCCCATGACGAGACCCGACCGTCCGCATACACGTAGGCGAGGTTCTTCCGCGCCAGTCCGCCCACGCGTTCGAACGTGCCGCCAATGAACCAGCCGCGCTCGCCGTCGGCGAGAACCGCCCAGACGGTGCCTGCGACGCGGGGATACCGCGCGAACGGGGCGCCGGTGGTGGGTTGAGTCGGCAGGCCCTGCCCCGTGGGAGGGCCGACATTGAAGAACGAGCCGCCCAGATAGATGGTCTCCGGCGTCCGCTCGATCGCGGACACGGCACCAGTGGGATCAACGACCCAGGCGTCGGGGTCTGCGGACTGCGCTGCCACGCCGCCGGTGCGGCCCAGCAGAACCGAGAGCACGACAACGGCCGCCACGCGTGCCGGGGAGCGACAAGGCCCAACCTCTGAACGATGCAAGTTCACGAGCGAGCCTCGTCCGTATTCCAGGCGCCTGCTCGCTTCCGCGACACGCGGCGCGTCGATGGCTTCGCGCTCATCGCACTAGCGGCACACGCACGACCTGTGAAGCGCTGCCGGCACGCAATCGCGCGAAGTAGACGCCTGAGCCCACCACCGCGCCGCTGCGGTCGCGGCCATCCCAGGTGACTTCGCTGGCTCCGGCCGCGAGTGGCTTGTCCTCCAGTCGCCGAACGAGTCGGCCCATCACATCGTAGACCGCGAATTCGGCGCGCATGGGCGCGGGCAATTCGATCCGAAAGCGCACGGTGCTCTGGCCGAGCCGCAACTCCGCCAGCCGCAGCCGCACTTGCACAGGAAGATCGGGCTGATCCACGGCGAGGAAGTCGACGTCCTCCAACGTGAAGTCGGTGGTCGGAGGCGATCCCCAGTTGAGCTTGCGGAAGACCAGCTCGTCGCCGTTGTAGCCGCCCCAGTAGTAGGTCCCGCCGATCTGGAGGATCTCCGATGCCTGGACGCCGTACTCCGGCGAGCTGGTCGTGAACCCCAGGTAGTTGCCAAGGCCAGTCTCGTCCAACCAGCTCACGGCCCGGGTATCCGTCAGCGGCGCGCCCACGACCTTGTTGTTGAACAACACCGCCCTTTGCCAGCCGGTTGTCCATCCCCCATCCGTGCACATCAGCCGCCATGTCGCGGCCGTGCTTTGCCCGGGTTGGTGGTGGGCACCATCAGGGAACACATGCGGCGATTCGAGTCGCGCGACCCCGTTGTTGGCGTACGTGGTCTGCTCGTAGAAGTTGAGGTTGGTCCAGTTGTCGAGGTCTCCGGACAGGCTCTGAAACAACCCCACAGCGAGGTGGGCTGGATCCACCTGCATCCGAGCCGCGTAGAACAGCAAGTGCCTCGACGGATCTTCGGGGTCGGCCATCACGAACGGATCGCGGAACTGCCAGTCATGACCCTGATGCACCCAGTTGCTCGCATTGGCAGGCGTCAGCGTTGGGCTGGTCCGTCGCGTCCAGTGACCCGGGAGATCCGTCGTGTCGAGGGAGGCCGCCGTGGCGTAGCCGATGGTCTGATCGCGAACAACCGAATCGAGGCCGGTGTAGAACATGTGGTACATGCCCCCAGCCTGAACGATGCTCGGCGCCCAGACCTCCGCGCCGTCCCACTGGGCTGGATGAAGCGTGTCGGCGACGAAGGCGAAGGGGTTGGAGCTCCAGTGCTCGAGGTCGCGCGACCAAGCATGGCCGAGGGCAAACTCGTTCCGACGACGCTGCCCACCGTCCGTATAGTGGCGGATGTAGTAGAGGTGGTACAGGTTCTGCCATTCGCCGTTGATGGGAAGCGGAGCGTTGATGAACGCAAAGTCCTTCGGGTAGACGAAGCTGTCTTGATCTCGGAAGACCCATCGGTAGGGTAGCGTCGTCGCGAGGACTTGGTCCGCGGGTATCTCGCCGAGCGGGAACTCGCGCTCGGGGGTGGTGAACCGCACCTGGGACGTCGGCAGCGGTACGCGGATGTCGGCGGAGGCAGAGAGGGCGGTGTCAGTCCTCGTCACCAGCGCGAGTGGCAGCTTGCCTCCAAGCTGAGGTGCCGAAACGCTGACGGAACTGAGCGCTTCCAGGGACGAGCCGACGACGTCGACCCGCAACACGGTTGTGCTGTGGTCGCTCCGGACCCGAAGAATGGTGGGGAAGTACTGGCCGCCCACACCCCCGTTGCAGGTGACTTCATTGGACGCGACCACGCGACTCGAGTCCGGGCCGCCGGGATCGATCGCCACGACCTTGAACCGGCAGCGGCTGCCGCCGGGCTGATCTAGAACCCAGCGGGCCTCGGTTGCCTGATCCTGGCCGGAGGAGCAGAAGCGAGCGGTAATAAGGTTTGCGGCACTGTCGGCAGGGGTGGCCGGTGGTTCGATCGTCGAGACCTGCGCAGTCGTGGCCTCACAAGCCAATGAGGGGCCCATCGCGACGAAGCTGACCCCGGAGGAATCGGCGAGCCAGAGCAGGCGCCACTCCGACGGCAGGCCGGTCTCGGCGGAGTCGGCTTGGACGATTAGCGTGCAGCGTGTCGCGGCTGTGAAGGCCAAGTTGGTCCCGCCGGTGCTCCATCGAAGTTGGAGCGCGGATGATGTTCCGGTTGCGAACAGCAGCATGAGGGCAAGAAGATACCAGCGGGCTCGGCGCATGAGGGCGACCTCCTGTCGAAGGAGTTCGAGGAACAGGTAGGCGATGAGGCCGAGAAGCACGGCGCATCGGTCGTGCCGCCGCGTTGCGCACTGCGAGCGATCGCCACAATCAACTGCGTTCCTTTGTCTTGGGCCGGAGGTCCAGGAGCCAGGAGGCGCTCCGACCGCTGAGAAGGCTGCCAACGTGACAGCAGCCCGCGCGGGTCTGTCAGGCGGCGCCGATCACGGCAATGCCGCCAACCTTTGCGCTTCCGCAATCGCGCGAGGCACCAACAGGCGCGATGCAAGGCGCGCAAGCCGAGTACACAGTGGGCGCGCAGGGCCGAGTGGGTCAGCGGCACGTTGGCTAGCCGCGGCGGAATTGGAGTCCGCGTGCTTTCAAGATGTGAGAGCGGCTGAGCGAGGGCACGTCAATCTAAAGGTTGCCCCCGATCCAACAAGGGCCAGCTCCCGCGTGTCGCGTAGGGCGCCAGCTCCGTCGGTGTGCAGCGGCACCCGCGCTGGGAGGCCGCCCGGTACCGTCCCGCGTGGCAGGCCCGCGCCGGAAACACGAAACCCGCCCCGGTGACGGGACGGGCTCGGCGAAGAAAGATGGTGCGCCGCGATGGAATCGAACCATCAACCTACTGATTAAGAGTCAGTTGCTCTGCCAATTGAGCTAGCGGCGCAGCCGCGGCGACGTGTTCGTGCGAGCGAAGGAGTCGACGCAAAAGCCGGGGGAATCTATCGGCCGAGCGTTCGCGCGTCAAGCGGACGCGTGATAACCTGCCCGCCCGTTCGAACAAGTGTTGGTCAAGAGTCGGAGGCGCGGTTGGCGAAGGGCAGTCCCGGGCAGGCGAGAACGCTCATTCTGCGGTACTGGCTGCCGGTCCTCGTCTACGTGTCGACGATCTTCGCCCTGAGCGCGCAGTCGCGGCTGAGCTCGCCGCTCCACTTCCAGAACTCCGACAAGGTCATGCACCTGCTCGAGTACGGCGGTCTGGGCGTGCTGCTGTCGCGCGCCATCCGCGCTTCGTTTTCGAGCTGGCCCTGGGTGGCGACCTCGCTGCTCACACTGGGCGTGGGAATGGCTGTGGGCGCGGGTGACGAGGTGTTCCAGTCGTTCGTGCCGGGCCGGGATTCCACGGTGTTCGACTGGTTCGCCGACAGCGCGGGCATGGTCCTCGCGCAGATCGGGTTCCTCGCGCTGGCGAAGGACAAGGAGAAACACGACTGATGGCTCCCAAGCACCAGGCGCCGCGAGGCACCCGTGACCTGCTGCCGGCCGACACCGCGCTGTGGCGGTGGGCGGAAGACGCCGCGCGCGGCGTGCTGGGCCGCTACGGCTTCGGCGAGCTGCGCACGCCGCTGTTCGAGGACTACGAGCTGTTCGCCCGCACGTCGGGCGAGTCGAGCGACGTGGTGCAGAAGGAGATGTACCGCTTCAAGGACCTCGGCGACCGCGACCTGGCGCTGCGCCCCGAGTTCACGGCGGGCGTGCTGCGCGCCTACCTCGAGCAGGGTCTCGGCGGACGTTCGCGCGTGCACCGGCTGTGGAGCACCGGGCCGGTGTTCCGCTACGGCCGCCCGCAGAAGGGGCGCTACCGGCAGTTCCACCAGCTCAACTGCGAGCTGATCGGCTCGCCCGCGCCGGGCGCCGACGCGGAGATGATCACGCTGTTCGTGGACCTCTACGAGGCGTGGGGCTTTTCCGACCTGACCGTGCTGGTCAACAGCGTGGGGCAGCCCGCCTCGCGGCGCGCCTACGGCGAGCGCCTGCGCGAGTGGCTCGCGCCCGTGCACGACCGGCTGTCCGCCGACTCGAAGGCGCGGCTGACCACCAATCCGCTGCGCGTGCTCGACACCAAGGACACGGGCGACCACGCGCTGTTCGCCGAACTCGGCAACATGCCGCGCCTGCTCGACGTGCTCGATGCCGACGACCGCGCGCACTGGGATGCCGTGCTGGCCGGGCTCGAGGCCGCCGGCGTGAAGTACGAGATCGACCACGGGCTGGTGCGCGGGCTGGACTACTACACGCGCACGGCGTTCGAGGTGCACGACCGTTCGCTGGGCGCGCAGAGCGCACTGGGCGGCGGCGGGCGCTACGACGGGCTGGTCGAGATGCTCGGCGGTCCGCCGACGCCGGGCGTGGGCTTTGCCATCGGGCTCGACCGCGCGCTGCTGGTGATCGAAGAACGCGGCTTCAAGGCGCCGGCCGGCGACAGCGTGTGCATCGTCGCCATGGACGGCACGCGCGCGGCCGCCACGGCGCTGGCGCGCGAGCTGCGCCGCGAGTTCGCGGTGGAGTGCGACGTGGAGTCGCGCGGGTTCGGCGCGCAGATGAAGGCGGCCGGCAAGTCCGGGGCGCGGTTCCTCGTGATCATGGGCGAAGAAGAGTGGCAGCGCGGCGAAGTCGCGCTCAAGGATTCGAAGTCGGGCACTCAGGAGACGCTGGCGCCGTCGGCGCTGGCCGAAGCACTGCGCGTGAAGACGCGCGCGACGGGAGAGACGGCGTGACGCACACCCTCGATGCACTCGGAGACTGGCGGCGTTCGCACACCTGCGGCGCGCTCCACAAGGCCGACGCCGGCAGCAGCGTGACGCTCATGGGCTGGGTGCACCGCACGCGCGATCACGGCGGCGTGCTGTTCATCGACCTGCGCGACCGCTACGGCCTCACGCAGGTGGTGTTCTACCCCGAGACCGGCGGCAAGGAACTGCTCGACCGCGCCTCGCGCCTGGGCAACGAGTGGGTGATCGCGGTGCGCGGCGTGGTGAACCCGCGCCCGGCCGACGCGCTCAATCCCAACATGGCGACCGGCGAGATCGAAGTGGACGTGCGCGAGCTGCGCATCCTGTCCGCGTGCGAGCCGCTGCCGTTCCAGGTGAACGAAGAGCACATGCTGGCGGGCGAGGACCTGCGGCTCAAGTACCGCTACCTCGACCTGCGCCGTCCCGAACTGGCGCAGGTGCTGGCGCTGCGCCACAAGGCGGCGCTCACGGCGCGCGCGTACATGACCAGCCAGAGCTTCCTCGAAATCGAGACGCCGCTGCTGGTCAAGCCCACGCCCGAGGGCGCGCGCGACTACGTGGTGCCCAGCCGCGTGCACCACGGCTCGTTCTACGCGCTGCCGCAGAGCCCGCAGCTGTACAAGCAGACGCTGATGATCGCGGGCTGCGACCGCTACTTCCAGCTCGCGCGCTGCCTGCGCGACGAGGACCTGCGCGCCGACCGCCAGCCCGAGCACACCCAGATCGACGTCGAGATGAGCTTCGCCTCCGAGGAGGACGTGTTCGCCACGGTCGAGGGGCTGTTCCGCTCGCTCTGGAAGGAATGCCTCGGCGTGGAGGTGAAGGCGCCGTTCCTGCGCATCACGTACGACGAGGCGATGCGCACGTACGGCTCGGACAAGCCGGACCTGCGCTTCGGGCTCGAGTTCAAGGACGTGACCGCGATCTGCGCGCAGTCGCCGCGCAACGTGGTGGCCAACGGCGCCAAGGCGCCGGGCGGCATCGCCGTGGCCATGACGATCCCGGGCGGCTCCGAAATCTCGGGCACGCAGCTGCGCAAGTTCGAGGACGTGGTCAAGCAGGCCGGCGCCGGTGGACTGTCGTTCTTCAAGGTCGGCGCGGCCGACCGCGAGAAGCAGCAGGTGATCTTTCCGGGCGAGATGCTCGACCAGTTTCTCGCTGCCTGCGGCGCGAAGGACGGCGACGCCGTCGTGTTCACGAACGGCCCGTGGGAGCGCACGTGCAAGGCGCTCGGCGTGCTGCGTTCCCAGCTGGGCCAGGCCGAGCTGGAGAAGAAGGGCCTGCTCGGCGCCGCGCCGGACAAGCAGGACTGGCGCTTCCTCTGGGTGCGGCAGTTCCCGCTCTTCGAGCAGAACGACGTCACCAAGGCGTGGGAGCCCAAGCACCACATGTTCACCATGCCCAACCCGGAGCATCTCGAGTACCTCGAGACCGATCCCGGCAAGGTGTACGCGCAGCTGTACGACCTGGTGCTGAACGGCAACGAACTGGGTTCGGGCTCGGTGCGCATTCACCGCCCCGACATCCAGGAGCGCGTCATGAAGGTGATCGGGCTCAGCCACGAGCAGGCCTACGAGAAGTTCGGCTTCCTGCTCGACGCTTACCGCTACGCCTCGCCGCCGCACGCCGGCATCGGGCTGGGGCTGGACCGGATCATCATGCTGATGGCCGGCCGCGACTCCATCCGTGACGTGATCGCGTTCCCCAAGACCGCCAGCGCGACGAGCCTGATGGACAACTCGCCGAGCCCGATCGAGGAGATCTCGATGAAGGAGCTGGGGATCAAGAACGTCTGACGCGGCTCCGCCGCGTCACGCAGCGCCATCCGGGCGCGGCAGGGATTCCAACCCCCGCCGCGCCCGCGGTGTCTCATCCGGGAGAATGCTCTTCGTCCGCCGCCACGGAGTGTCACTTTCATGCGCCGCCTGATCCTGATCGCCGTCGCCCTGCTCGTTCCCGCCGCCTCGCACGCCGCCGACGCGCGGCTGTTCCTGCTCACGCGCACGCCGCGCGGCGTGGAGATCACCGTGGACTCGCTGCCCCCGGGGCAGGTGGCGGTCTTCCCGCTGGCGCCGGACAGCGCGCTCATCGACCTGGTGCTGCCCGTGGGGCCGGGGCAGTCGGCGTCGCTCGTGCGGCCCGGCGAGTCGGGCATGCTGGTGGTGCGCCACAAGGGCGACGCGCTGCAGGTG
This sequence comes from Candidatus Eiseniibacteriota bacterium, assembly GCA_020849095.1. Taxonomy (GTDB): domain Bacteria; phylum Eisenbacteria; class RBG-16-71-46; order RBG-16-71-46; family RBG-16-71-46; genus CAIXRL01. The sequence continues at coordinate 44 of JADLGX010000067.1, read as the reverse complement.
GCGCTGCGTCGCGCGGACGGCAGCATGCAGGAGCGGCCCACGCG
>JADLGX010000066.1 GCA_020849095.1 Candidatus Eiseniibacteriota bacterium | reverse complement strand
GCGATGGCCACGTACCAGCGCGCGCTGCAGCTGGTCGAGCTGTTCACCAGCCCCACGCGCGCGGCGGGCGGAGAACTGCGCCACCTCAAGCGCATCGTGCAGCCGCTGGTGGACGCCGCCCTGGGCGGCGAGGCGAGCCCCGGGTTCGCACCGGGCGCCGCCGGCCGGCCCACGGCCGGCGAGCACGCGCTGCAGGTGGCGATGGCCGCCATCCAGGTGGGAGCGAAGCTGGGACTGGACCGCCGCACGCTCGCGGAGCTCGGCGCGGGCGCGCTGCTGCACGACACCGGAAAAGCCGGGCTCGCGGCCGAACTGCGGGAACCGCCGGCGGAATGGACGCCGGCGCAGCACGAGATCGCGCGACGGCATCCGCTCGAAGGGCTCAAGCAGATCGCGCGCGGCAGTTCGCTCAACGAGAGCAGCATGTCCGCCATGCGCATCGCGCTCGAGCATCACACCTTCGGTCCGCAGCCCTACCCATCGCTGCCCGCGAACCACACCCGCTCGCCCCTGTCCGAGATCGTCGCGATCGCCGACGCGTGGGTGACTCTCGCCTCCGGAGACCGCAGCCCGCACGAAGCGCTCGGCGCGGTGCTGGGCCCGCTCGGCGCCGGCTTCGACCCGGCGGTACGAGCCGCGCTCGTGCGCGCGCTCGGGCTGTATCCGCCGGGCCAGCGCGTCGAACTCGACGATGGGTCGCTGGCGAGCGTGATTCACGCGTGCGCCACCGACCCCGCGCGTCCCGGTATCGAATGGCTGACGGGCCCCGCCCGGCAGCCGCTCGCGGCGGAGACGTCCGGATCCGCGGGGCCGCTGCCTCCCGAGCGCCACATCGTGCGCGCGCTGCCGCGTGCGGAATGGCCCGCGCCCGCGCAGGACGCCGCCTGACGCGACTTCGGGCTCAGGCCGCCTTGCGCGAGTCCTGCTCCGAACCGGGCGTGCTCTCGATCGCGGGGTGAATCGGCAGGCGCACCCAGAACGTGCTGCCCGCTCCATCGCGACTGTTCACGCCCACGTGCCCGCCGTGCAGTTCGGTGAGCCGCTTGACCAGGTGCAGCCCGATCCCCAGACCGCCGCGCGAGTCCTGCTCCGGGTGCGTGCCCTGGGCGAACAGCTCGAAGATGTGCGTGGCGGACTCCGGCGCGATGCCCGGCCCATCGTCCGACACCTCGATGCGAACGTGGCGATCGTCGAGCCGGGTGCGCAACCGCACGGCGCTCCCGCGGGGACTGAACTTGATCGCGTTCACGAGCAGGTTGACCGCCACCTGCCGCATCTTCACCTCGTCCACAAGAATGGGCGGCAGGTCCTCGGACAGGTCGCTCTCGATCGTGACGTCGTACTTCTTGGCGGTCGTGCGCGTGGTCTCGACGGCGCCGCGCACCACCTCCGCCAGCGAGACCAGGCGCTGCTTGAGCTGCATCTTGCCGCTCTCGAGCCGGGACAGGTCGAGGATGTCGTCGATCAGGCCGAGCAGGCGGTGCGCCTCACCGCGCAGCCGGCCCACGAACTCGTGCGACTGGTCGCGCGTCAGCTTGCCCTCGTGATCGTCGAGCAGCTCGGCGTAGGCGATCACCGAGCTGAGCGGAGTCTTCAGCTCGTGGCTGGCGGTCGAAAGGAAGACGTCCTTCATCTGGTTCAGGTCCGAGAGCTTCTCGTTGTCCTGCTCCAGCTGGCGCGCGCGCAGCCCCAGGCGCTCCACCACCTCGGCACGGTCGATGATGGCGGCGAAGTGCTCGCCGAACACGCGCAACAGGTCGAGATGCTCGTCCCGGAACGGATCCGGATGGTTGATGCGGTTCACGTTGAGCACGCCCACGATGCGGTCGCCGATCACGAGCGGCATCGAGAGCGCCGAACTGATCGTGCGGTTCTCCTTGTAGAAGCGGGCGAACTCCGCGCTCGGCGCCTGGAGGCCCAGCAGGATCGGCTGGCGCCGCAGCGCCACCCAGCCCGCGATGCCCTCACCCACGCGCGCCCGGGCGCCGCGCGAGAACTCGGCCTCGAGTCCGTACGACGCGCGCGTCACCAGCTCGCCACTCTCGGGATCCATGATCATGACCGACGCCTGCTGGGCCTTGAACGTGGACACCACGCGGCGCACCAGGATCTCGAGGATCACGTCGAGCCGCAGCTGCAGCTGCAGCGTGGTGGACACCTCGAACAGCGCCAGCATCTCGCTCAATCGCGTCCGGGCGGTGTCGCGCTCGCGCTCCTCGGTTTCCAGCGCCTGCCGCATGACGTGGATCTCGCGCTGCTTGGTGATCGTGTACAGGCAGAACAGGACGACCAGCCCCGCGAGCCCCACGATGGCCACCCATTCGTCACGCAGCAGCGGCCGCGCGTCCCCCGAACGCCGTCCCAGCTCGAGCAGCGGGTAGTAGAGCGCCGGCACGGTCGCGGTCAGCGCCAGCAAGAGCGCGAACGTCGCGGTCCACAACAACCAGCCGGCGCGATCGATGCGGCGCCATTCGGGGGAGCTGGAAGAGCGAGGGGGCATGCGGGATTTCATCCTCCGGTCGTGCGGCGGGGGAAAGCGCGGCGGCACGGTGGTTTTCGGCAGGCGGGCCCCCGCCATTGAGGCCCGACTCGCCTCCCGGCCGCGGCCCACGCGCTGGCGGTCCCGGAATGGCACCCGGTAGAGTGCCCTCCCGTGTCCACGCCCCGCTCCCTCGCCCGCGTTCTCGCGCCCGCCGCCTTCGCCGCCGGGCTGGCGGCGCTGTATGCGGGAGTGTTCTCGACCGGCTTCCTGAACGACGACTACCTGTTCCTCGAGGACGCCCGCCTGAACGGCTGGGGGTCTCTGTTCGGTGACGGCGGCGCGCTTGCCAACTACTTCCGCCCGCTCTCGCGCGAGGTGTACTTCGCGCTCATGGAGCCGCTGTCGCGCTTCGGGGCGTGGCCCTACCGGGCCGTCAACTTCGCGCTGTTCCTGGCCTCGTGCGCGCTGCTCTTTCGCCTGCTTCGCTCGCAGGCGGGCGAGGCGGGCGCCTGGGCCGGCACGCTGTGGTTCGCGCTGCTGCCGCTGCAGCGCGTGAACCTCATCTGGATCTCGTGCAACCAGGACCTGCTCGCTCTCCTGGGAACGCTCGCGGCATTCGCCGCGTGGCGCGGCGGACACATCGCCTGGGCCGCGGTGGCATGGATGGCCGCGCTTCTCAGCAAGGAATCCGCGCTTCCCCTGCCCGCTGCGCTGGTCGCATGGGACGTGCTCGTCGAGCGGCGCACCGCGCGCGACAGCCTGCGCCGCGCGCTTCCGCTGGCGGCGCCGCTCCTGTTGTGGGCGGCCGGCGAGTGGAGCCTGCGCCACGGCAATCCCGACGCGGCCCTGCTCCAGCCCGGCCTGCCGGCCTTCGCCGCGACGCTCCTGCACCTGGCGCAATCCCTGGCGGGGCTCGACGCGCCGCAGGCGCTGGCCGAGGGCGTGAGGGCCGCGCGCCCGTCGCTGCTCGCGCTCGTGCCGCTGGCCGCGGTGGCACTCGCATGGCCGGCCGCCTCCGAACAGCGCGCGCGGCGCGCGCCGCTGCTCTTCGCCCTCGTCTGGCTGGTGGCGTTCGCCATTCCCGTCGTGCCGGTCGCTTACACGTGGAGCGCCTACTACTTCACGCTCGCGGCCGTGGGCGGAGCGATGCTCGTGGCGCTGGCCTTCGCGCGCTGGAACCGCTGGGGCCGATGGGGCTACCTGGCCGCGCTGCTCGCCCAGCTGCAATGGCACGCCATCGCCATCGCGTCGCCCGCGTTCGCCGTGGCGGACGACATCTGGGGCTGGACCGGACACCTGACGGCGCACTACTTCGAACGCGGAGCGAAATACGGCGCGCAGATGCGCACCGCGCTGCTTCGCGTGGAACCCTCACCGGCAAAGGGCACACGCTTCTTCTTCGCGACGCTGCCCTCCTGGGCGGGATTCCAGATGGGCAACGGCCCGGGCATCCGCGATCTCTACCGCGACCCCACGCTGCAGTCGTGGTTCTACTCGCAGTTCTCGGAGTCGACCGCCGCGGGCCAGCCGTGCGTGTTCCTGTTCTGGAACGGCGTGGACTTCGAGCGGCTCTACGGCCGGAACCGGGACCCGTTCTTCCAGGTGGGAACCGACCTGCTGCTGCTCGACCGGCCGGCCAACGCCGTGTGGGCGTTCCGCCGCGCTCTCGACGCGGGTGAGACTTCGCAGGACGTGCTGCCGTGGATGGGCTGGGCCTACTTGTGGAGCGGTGACCGTGGGCGGGCCGAAGCGGCGTGGACGGCGTTCGGCGCGCAGGACGACACCACCATGCACGTGGCCTGGCTGCGCGCGGCGCGCACCGCGCTGGACGCGGGCGACACCACCGCCACGCGCCGCGCCCTGTTCGAGGCCATGCGCATGGGCATCGGACGGCCCGAGGCTCACGCCGTGCTCGGCGACCTGCTGCGCGGTCGCAGCCCCAAGTTCGCGCTGCTCGAGACCAAGGTGGCCACCCGGCTGAACCCCGCGGACTGGATCGCGCGCCGAGAACTCGTGCTGGGCCTGCTGACCGCCCGGCTCGACGCGCAGGCCGAACAGGAACTCGAAGTCCTGCGCCGCATCCATCCAAACTTCACCACCGACATCGTGTGCGCGCAGCTCGAACGCGAACTGTCATCGAGGCGCCCCTCGCCCCGCGCGGGCGGCGCCGTCATCGCCCCCTGAACTCCGAGGTGCCCATGAATCGCGGTCGAATCCAGATG
>JADLGX010000065.1 GCA_020849095.1 Candidatus Eiseniibacteriota bacterium | reverse complement strand
CTGCGCGACGACAAACTGGCCGCGTACCAGAAGAAGTACGACGGCGACAAGGACCGCGTCGAGCGCGCCATGAGCCGCGAGCGCTTCGCGCTGCCCAAGAAGAGCGACTTTCATCACCTCGCCAAGTACCGCACCGCCGAGAACCTGGGCGAGCTCATCAACGTGGCGCTCACCGCGATTGAAGACGCCAACAAGGCCAAGCTCGACGGCGTGTTTCGCAACATCGACTTCAACAGCGAAGCCAACCTCGGCCAGACCAAAGAGCGCAACGCGCGGCTCAAGCATCTGGTGGACGACTTCAGCGACGAGCGGCTCGACCTGCGCCCCAGCCGCATTGGCGCGCGCGACGTGATCGGCGACGCGTACGAGTTCCTGATCAGCCGCTTTGCCGCCGACGCCGGCAAGAAGGGCGGCGAGTTCTACACGCCCGGCCAGGTGGCCCAGGTGCTGGCGCAGCTGCTGGCGCCCGCCAAGGGTGACCGCATCTGCGATCCCTGCTGTGGATCGGGCTCGCTGCTGATTCGGGCGGGCAAGCAGGTGGGCAGCGAGGACTTTGCGCTGTTCGGCCAGGAACTGAACGGCGGCACGTGGGCGCTGTGCCGCATGAACATGTTCCTGCACGGCATCGACAGCGCGCGCATCGAGCGCGGCGACACGCTGCGTTCGCCGCGGCTGGTCGAGGACGACAAGCTGATGAAGTTCGACGTGGTCATTGCCAACCCGCCGTTCTCGCTGGACAAGTGGGGACACGAAGAAGCCGTGCACGATCGGTTCGGGCGCTTTCATCGCGGGCTGCCGCCGCGCAGCAAGGGCGACTACGCGTTCATCACCCACATGATCGAGACCACGTCGGCCGGGCATGGCCGCGTGGGCGTGGTGGTGCCGCATGGCGTGCTGTTTCGCGGCCAGAGCGAGGGCAAGATTCGCCAGCGGCTGATCGAGGAGAACCTGCTCGACGGCGTGGTGGGCCTGCCGAGCAACCTGTTCTTCGGCACCGGCATTCCGGCCGCGCTAGTGCTGTTCGACCGGGCCAAGAAGGACGACGGCGTGTTCTTCATTGATGCGAGCCGCGACTTCGAAGCCGGCAAGAACCAGAACCGGCTCCGCCCCGAGGACATCGAGCGCATCGTGACCACGTGGCGCACGCGCAAGGACGTGGACAAGTACGCCAAGCTCGCGTCGATCGAGCAATTGAAGGAGAACGACTACAACCTGAACATCCCGCTGTACGTGGACACGTTCGAGGAAGAAGAAGCGATCGACCTGGACGCTGTGCAGGCGGAGATCGAGCGGCTGGAAGGCGAGCTGGTGAAAACGCGCGTGGAGCTGAAGGCGGCGCTGAAGGAGTTGGGGCTGTGAGGACGAAGTGGCCGACGGTGACGCTGGGGGAGGTGGCCCGGCTCACTGGCGGAGTCGGCTTCCCCGAGCGACTGCAAGGTCGAAGAAGTGGCGAGATTCCCTTCTTCAAGGTGAGCGACATGAACGCGGAGCAGAACGCCCGAGACATGGTGGTTGCCGCCAACTATGTCTCGATCGCCGACGCACGAAGCCTGGGTGCCCCGATCCTTCCGGCAGGAACGGTTGTGTTTCCGAAGGTTGGCGCGGCTCTACTTTCCAATCGTCGACGTCTTCTGACTGTTCCCTCGTGCGTTGACAACAACATCATGGCGGCGATTCCGAGTCGGTTGGCTCCGGAGGTGTTACTGCTGCTTCTCGAGCGGGTAGACCTGAGTCGAATTGCCCAGACGAGCGCACTTCCATCAGTGACTCAGGGCATGGTCTCGAGAATTCGGGTGCCGGTACTTTCCGATACAGCTCAGGCAGCACTTGCGGGCGCCGCACGGCACTTCGATGGCTCAATAGGAGTCGTAGCTGATTTGCTCGCAGCGAAGCGCCGCCTCAAGCGCGCCCTCATGCAACGGCTTCTTACGTCGACACACGGACATTACGACGTTGCGCCGCTTGGTGACCTAGTCGACATGCAGTACGGCCTGTCAGAACCCACTACTGTCCGGGGCAAGTTTCCAGTCATCGGCATGGGCAGTGTGAGCGACGGTGCCCTGAGCCTGGAGAACTTGGCCCGAATCACGATTTCGGATGAGCAGGCGCTTCAGCTGAAGCTCCAGTCGGGCGACATCCTCTTCAACAGAACGAACAGCGAGGCTCTCGTTGGGAAGAGCGCGCTCTTTGGCGGTGGACCCGAAGAAACGTACCTGTATGCCTCGTACATGCTCCGTTTCCGTCCGCGGCAGGATCGAGTTGTGCCCGGAGTCCTTGCCGCATTGATGGAGCACCCGCCGGTCTTGGCGCAGATCAGGAGCTTCGCGACCAAGGGGGTCAGCCAGTGCAACATCAATCCTTCAAGGCTCGCGAAGCACCTCGCTCTGCCCGTGCTTCCACTTGAACTTCAGGTCTCTGCAGCAAGAGCAATCGAGATCTGCCAGCGAGACGAGGCCGCAACATCAAATCTTCTGTCCGCCCTCCATCTCCAGAAGCGCGGCGTCATTCAGAAGCTGCTCTCCGGCGAAATTCAGTAGTCCCGCAGCACCCGCATCACCACCCGCCCCCGAAGCGGAGTCGTCATGAACACCGATCTCGTCGCCAGGCTCTTCAAGTCCTTCGAGTCCATCGCGCATCGCGAGGGCGACGTCGAGTACTGGCTCGCGCGTG
>JADLGX010000064.1 GCA_020849095.1 Candidatus Eiseniibacteriota bacterium | reverse complement strand
TTAGCGCCCACGCGCCTATTCTGGCCGTCCACGACATATTGAAGCGTGTCACCGCCTGAGCCGGGTAGCCGCACTTCTATCAGGTTGCCCAGCGCGTCGTACGCGTAACACGTGGTGTCCGCAGCCGCCACCACCTTTCGCGCAAGTTCGCCATTGGCCGTGTAGGTGTACTCGACAGGGCCGTACGACTCCAGCCGGTCCTGTGCGTCGTAGCTTGCGGCGGCCAGCACGGCGCCGGAGCCGTCGCGCTCGGCCGTGCGGTTGCCATTGCCCGGCTGGCCGGAGTCGTACTCATAGCGACGGGTCACGGCGCCGTTCACGGCCACGGAGTCCAGTCGTCCGGCCAGATCGTAGCCGTAATCCGTCACCGTGGGCGTACCTTGAGCCCAGGTTTCCGCAATACGCTTGATCTGCCCCAGCGCGTTGCGCTCAATCTGCTCATGAAAGAGCGGGCTGCCGGCCAGCGAGTAGTGGAGCTCCGCCACTTGCCCGAGGCTGTCATAGACCACGCTACTCGTCACCGCGCCAGCGCCGGCTCCGAGTTGCGTGCTGTCCACGAACCCGGTCGCGGCCGATCGGTGCAGGGTGTATGTCCAGCCCGCAGAGGGCGACTCGGTCACGCTTGTCAGCAGGCCGTCGAGGTCATCGTAGTGGTAGCGGATGCCGCGACTGACCGCGCCCACGGTGACCACCTCGGTCGAGTCCCGAAAGGATCGATCGTGCGTACGTGCCACACTGCCCGAGACTGCGCCTGACCACGTCTCCCGTGTGGGCAGCGGGCCGTCGTACTCGTAGTCGCACGCCACTGCATGCGCGGATGAGGTCACCCGCTTGAGCTGCCCGCTGGGCGCATCCGTGCCCGGCTGCGCGGTGGTCCAGTACTCAAACTGCACCGTATCGCGCGGGTGCGACACGTACATGAGCTGACCCTCGCCAGGTGAGTACTCCAGGTGCACGACACCACCGTCGGGCCGCACGAGGTCGGTCAACTGGCGGTCGGCGTCGCTCGCGTAGCTCGTCGCGGGGTTTGGAGCACCAGCCACTACCGGTGGCCGGTAGAGGCTCCCCAGCCCCGTCGCGGTGTACTCGAACTCGTGCGGCGGGCGGCCAGGTGGACGCAGGCTCTTCAGACGGCCATCGGCAAAGTACTCGTACCCTGCCGTTCGATTGCCCGGGAGCGTGACCTGTGTGTCGCGGTCGGCTGCGTCATACAGGTAGCTCGCCGTGTGACCGAAGGCGTTCCGCATACTGCTGATCCTGCCCCACGAATCGTAGTCGTAGTGCCACGCGCGCGATTGCTGCACAAGATCGGTCAGCCGGCTGCCCGCGTACGAGAGCCGCAGGACCGCCAGCCCATCCGAGCCGACGGCTGTCATCCGTCCCGCGGTGTCGAACCACGCAATCGTGTGCCGCCCCGCGGGAGATGTCGTGGTCAGCTTGCGGGAGGCGACGAGAAAATCCCTGTGCCACGTCCTGCCATTCTCGGTGGTCGTCTCGGAGATCGTCCCCGTTCCCGTGGGCGGCGTCCGAGTCACGGTACGGGTCAATCCCGAGGGCAGGGCCGTGGACACGGAGCCAGCGAAGGGTGCGAGCAAACCGTAGCGGGGATCTCCATCGAACCGCGTGATGGTCTTCTCGCCGGCGGCCCCGGTTTCGATGGTGACCTGGCCTCGGGGTGCCACGAGAGTCTGCACCGAATCGAGGCTCGTGGTGCGGGAGTCGTTCGGGTGCAGAGTCAGGCGCTGCCGCATGCCATTCACCATCTGCGTGACCTGGTACGTGGTCTCTCGGCCTGTGGGTGAGGACTTTGTGACCGTGCGAGTACGGCCAGCATCCACCTCCGCAAACTGCTGTGCTTTGTTCGCCGCGTCGCGGTCAACCGCCAGCCGCCCGTCATCGAGATCTGAGCTTCCGAGCAGATAGGTGAACCGCTGCTCGTGCTGGGCGGGATCGCGAATGGTCTCGAGCAGCCCCTGATCGGCGTAAGTCATCTCGTACCCCTCATTGGCTGCGACGTTGCGAGCCTGGGAGAGATACCCGCCCTGCACCTGCAGCTCGGTGCGCTGCCCAAACGGCGCAATGATCGCGGTCGGCGTTCCGTCGGGATTTCGTTCGATCGTCGTGACCTCGCCGTCTGCATCGGTGATGCGCCAGAGCCGGCCAGCGTCGTACTCGAATCGATGCAGCACGACGCCAGTGACGACATCCACCGTGCGCAGATGGCGGCCTCCGGTTGTGAAGACATAGGCCTCGCGCCCGCCCTGCGCGGGATACTCAATCTCGCTGCCGCTCGTGCGCGGCGTGGGCGGAGCAATGACGCGAATGCCGTTGGCATCGTTCCCGGCAACGCTCTGCCCAACGAATAGCCGGCCATCAGGCGCGTGCGCCAGCCCGCCCATATGGAAGCTCAGCACGGCCGCCCGCGCTGCAATGCCCTCCTGCGCGGCCAGACCCGGCGACTGGCTCACGTTGATTGTGCCCGCGACGGTGGAGAGAGTCCCGTCGGAGTCGCGACGAATCACGCCCGCATACGTTCCGGTTTGGCCAATGTAGAGCGCGCCATCGGTGCCGAGTGCCAGCGAGAACGGGCCGTGGTCGGGCGCCACGAGGTTGTGCAACATGCCGTCGGGCGAGAGCATGCGGAGGCGGGAACTTCCGCTTTCGGTGAAGAATAGATTGCCCTGTGCGTCCACGACGATGTCATCTGCCCCTTCGATCGACAGGTTCGGAGCCTTGCCTTCGAGAAGGCCGTTGCTGGCGGGAACGCTTCCGTTCCCCAGATACCTGCGCATGAGCCCGTCCGGCGTGACGCGCCAAATCGTGCGGACGTTCGACGCGTTGTCGCCGATGTAAAGACTGCCGTCAGGGCCGAGGGCGATGGAGGAGGGACTCACGAGAAGTGCTTGAGTCGCGATGGCGGTTGAGTCGCGATTGGCCATGGCGGGCTGGGAGGGATCGCCGGCCACGCAGTAGAGAAGGCCGCCCGATGTGATCTTGAACACACGGTGCATGGTGGGGCTCGCGACGAACACGGAACCGTCCGGTCCCACGGTGATTCCGGCGGGATCCAGGATGCTGACTGCCCTGGCCGACACGCCATTGCTTGAGTAGGTGCCGCTTCGTCCCGTCACCAGGCTGAAGCTCCCATCTGGCCAGATCCGCCCAACGACATCAGCGCCGTCGTCCGTGTAGTACAGACTGCCATCGGGTCCCAGTGCGATGTCGGTGGGGGGGATTGTGATGGTCATCGCGGATGCTGCCGTATCCACATTCGATGGGTAGACTGCGGAGTTTCCGTTGCCGGCGAAGCGCTTGATCACCGGTATCAGCGCACTGTGGCGCACACCGCCATCGCCGAGGTACAGAGTCCCCGCGCCGCTCACGTCGAAGTAGTGGTGAGGCGTGATGGTCCAGCCTCCCAGCCCTGCGCTTGCCATGCTTGGAGCTCCGAGACTGACCCGGTGCGTTGTCCAGGACGTGGTCCCGATGTCCCGGTTTCCAAGCGTCGGCACGCTCGCGCCCGCGCCGTTGACAGTGCCATCACCGAACCCGCGCGTCGCCCCGCCCGGCAAAGCTCGTGCGTAGCGTTGCCCAAACTCCCAGCCGATCCGCACCGTGGCGGGCACCGTACCGACAACTCTCCGGCCGTAGACGTCGGTTCCGTCCCAGTCACGAAACACATGGATCATCCCGGCCTGGAGGCCGCTCTCCCCCGGGCCACCGAACGAATACCTGAACTGCCGCCCCGCGACATCCACCACCAGACGCACGCGCCGAATCCCTTGTGGCATTGGGTCACTCAGCAACGGTACCCGGACCCAGCGCATTGCGCGATCGCCCGGCTGTCGGCTACTGCGGTAGTGCAGCGAGTAGGGAGAGCCCCGGAGCGGAATGCTCTCTCCGAGCACGCGGTTCTCGGTTTCGATCACGCAACCACAACTTGGAGTCGGGTCGTCAATCGTTTGCGGAGGCAGAGGGGGCGGACTTCCCGCTTTGCCAGTCCGCCCGGCATCGGCAGAGGTGTTGGCGTTGAAGTCCGAGCCGAGAAGCGCCGGGATCAGCTCGTGCAACGAGAAGTGTTGAACTCGCATGCGCCAGAGGATGTCGCCAGATGTGAACAGCCCGGCGATCCGAACGCGCTCGGCCTCGTCGATGCCGGCGCTGTCATAGTCGGCTGGCGTGTCGGCCACGCCCTCGCCATCCGTGTCCAGCACCGCCAGCGAATCCGAGAGCGAGAGAACCTTGATGATCCGGCCATTCTCGTCGGCCACCCAGTGACCCGAGCGGGTGTCGTAGTGCCCCGAGGGCAACCCCGAGCCCACCGGCATCCCGAGGAAGTCCCGGACATAGGTCACGATTGGTGCAGAGAACCTGACCTCGGGGGCCGTCGCGTGCGGCGAGACTGAGGAGATCGAGTCCGCCAGGGCGTCTGCCTCGGCAAGGCTGAGCTCGATGCAGTACGTGTATGCGCTGGCTGGTGGCAGGGCGGCGGGCATGGTCTCGGGACCGTCGCCACCTACGGTGAATTCCTTGACGCGCACGTTGTATTCGGCGAGCGCGCGCTCTGTTCCGTTCGGCAGAACAACTGTGGCGAGGTTGCCGGGCTCGAAGGTCAACCAGATGCGGCGGTCGCCATTGGCATCGCTTTCGAAGCGGCCCTCGACGACCTTCGTCGAGTTGCCCGGCACGTGGTAGTTGCGAGAGCTGCGTCCGATCAGCGCCACGTCGTCCAGTACCGCAAAGTCCTGCGTGGGGACTTCGACCTGTCGTTGTGCCTCAAGGTAGCCCGCACGCTGAAAGCGCAGGACCAGCGTGGCGCCGCCATTGACGACCAGATCGAAGACGCCGTCATTTCGGGTCATGGTCTGCCCAAGCTCAGGATGATTGAGCACGCGCACAGATACACCCCCGAGGGGACCAAAGTCGCGAGAGGTAACTCGCCCACGGATGACTGCCTCGCGTCCCGAAAGAAGCGTTGTCTCCGCAAGACCGCTTTGCACTGCCGTGACACCCGAGTAGAGGAAGCTCACCCGACTGCGAAAGCCCGTGTCCTCGGTGTAGGCCAGCGGGGGAACCGAAGCCAGGAACGCGGTCGAGTCCGCCCCTGAATCGCCCGGGGGCAGGCGAAGCATGAACCGCTTGAACTTCGTCACATGCCCGAGTTGGTCGCTGGCCCGAAAGTGGATTCCATTCGATCCCAGATCCAGCGGCACCTGCACCGTGAAATCCTCGAAGCCCGCGCCCAGGGGCACGAACCCGACCGAGTCGCCGTCCACGAAAACGCGCGTACGGGACCCGTCCGTGACCCGGATGACGAACGTCATGATGGACTGCGTTGTCGGCGCGGTCAGGACCTCCGGTTCGGGGGACAGGATCTCGACGACCGGCGCCTGGGTGTCGCGGAAGACGGTTAGGACGGGGCTGCACTCGACCCGGTTCGCGGTGAACACGAACGTGTTCTTCCCGTCCTGCGCGGCCAGGCTCAAGGAGTCGCTCCACGAGCTCACGCCAACCGCCTTCTCGGTGCCATTCACGAAGAGCCGAGTGTCCGCCTTTGCGTTCTCGATCTGTGCGGTCGCCAGCACCTTCGCGGCTGCCGTCACGAGCGAATCGGACGGCATTTCCACGGTCAGTCCCGACGAAATGGTGTCGGTGGCGGAGAACTTGATCGAGAGTTTCTTGCCGCCCTGGTTGGCGATCAGGTTCACCTGCAGCACATTCACCGAATCCAGCAGGACATCGCGAGTCACGAACGCGCGCCCCACGGTGAGCTCGCTCGGAAGCACCACCTGCTGGCTGTTCAGCCAGACCTCGGCATTGTAGGTGCGCGCCGCTCCCGTCGCGTCGGCGTCGCCGTTCGTCAGCGTCATCAGGTGCGGTGCCGAGGGCGTGCTCTCGAAGCTGAAGTACTTCGTGTAGGTCTTGGCTGTCGTGGCGCCCGTGAAGGGCGACGGGCTATACACAGAGTAAAGCGACTCGTTCACGTGCGAGATTCGAACCACCACGTGGGCGCCGGCGCTTCCCTTCAGCGTCACTTTCAGGTCGCCCACCCCGGAGGGGGTCACCACCCGGCTGATCAGAACGTTGGCGTTGTCCACGTCGTCCACGCCGAAGTAGATGACCCCTCCAAAGGCGATCTCGGCCGAGGTGAGTGGATTGGAGACGCCGGGCCGGACCACCTCGATCAGGAACCGTCGGCCGGGTACCGCGCTGAGCGTGCAGGGCTCGACGAACGTGATCTGCGCCGAGCCGGGCATCGTATAGGTCTTCGCAGCGCGAACGATCACCGTGTCCACGCACGCGGCCGCGGCGGGGGTGGGAACCATGGGGCCTCGGGCGAAGACGGCCGTGACCAGCAGGAGCCCGAGAGCGAGAGCAACTCGATTGCGGCGTGTTCCCACGGCCCTCACCTCCCCACCACGAAGCGCCGGGTCTTCGTCTCGTTCCCGAGCGAGAGCCTCAGGAAGAAGACTCCTCCTCGAACACCCGAGGGCACCGGCCATTCCAGCTTGAAGTCCCCGGCGTGTTCGTGCCGGCGCACGTCGCGCAGCAGACGGCGGCCCTGAACGTCGAAGAGCTCGAAGCGGCTCTCGCCCCGGCCGGGCACGGAACCCGTCAGGCGCAGCCGGCCGCGTTGCACATCCAGGTGGTGGATCGCGAGCGGCGCAGACGCGGGCACCCGAATCTCCAGCTCGCCGGTAACGACTTCCAGCTCCGGCGTACTGAGCCGCAGCCGGTAGCGGAGGGACTCGCCAGCGGTCACCTCGCGATCCTCGAGCGCGAGCACGTCGGCTCCGGATCGTTGGAGCGCGCCGACCGGCAGCCACGCCCCGTCCTCACCCTGCCTCTCGGCAGCGAGTTCATAGCGAGCATCCTTGTCCGTCCTCCACGCAATCCGAACCAGATCCGGCCACGCTTCGACCTTTGCCAGCTCGGGCATCTCGCCCAGGGTGGCCATGGCGGCGCTCAGGATGACGCCCTCGGAGCTGCCCGCGCTCTCGCTCCAGGACGCGAGCACGCCTCCTTCGACTTCCAACAGGCGCGGACGATACGAGCCCATGCCACTGCCAGGAATCCGCACGCCATCCGAGGACCAGCCCGGCTCGGCCGCACCAGTCGCACCCACATGCACCAGATGGATCCCCGCGCTCGCGGAGTCCGCAGCTGTACCCGACCACGCGAGATAGGCGCCGCCTGCTCCATCCGAGGCGAGAGTCGTGCCCGACACCTGGGCTCCATCGCCCAGCACTCTTCCACCCTCGGCCCAGCCGGTGGGAGTGACGCCATCCCACGAAAGGCGGGTCACCCGAACAGCGCCGGAGTCCTCCATGAACTCGCTCCAGGACAGCAGCACGCCCGAGGTGTCCGTCACCAGCGCGCTCGGCATCAGGACGTGTTGGCCACCCGCAATCGCCAGTCCCTGCGCGGGCCAGAGCGGAGCGAGCGCTCCCGCTGCGCCGAATCGAGCAAGTCGAAGCTGGCTTCCTGCCGCTTGCCGGACCACCCACGCCAGCGTGAATCCACCCGTCGGGTCCTTTGCGACCGTCGGATGAACCGCATCCTCCATCACCGGAGTCAGCACTCTTCCCGCTTCCTCCCAGCCCGGCGACAGACCGCCAGTCCCACCAAAGTGCTTCACCCTCAGCGTGCGCCCCCCGGTCCGGCCCTGCTGCCAGATCAGCCACACTCCACCGGCATCGTCGGCGATGAGTGCAGGATCCGATGCGGGCCCCGCCGGATCACTCACGAGCAGGCCACTCTCCGGATACCCGGCCGCAGCCGTGCCGCTCGCGTCGAGGTGTGTCAGGTAGACCGCGCTGCGCTGCGGCTCGCGGTAGTCCTTCCATGCCAGCCAGAGTCCGCCCGCCGCAGCGCTGGCAATGCAGGGTTGGGTCTGCGTGCCGGGAGCGTCGCAGAGCACACGTCCGCCCTCGGGCCATCCCGCGAGAGGGGCGCCGTCCGGTCCCACATGCTGCACGCGCAGGTCACAGTTCTCGCCCGCCGACTCGATCCAGACGACGCCGGCGCCCTCGGCCCCATCGCTGATCGGCACGGCGTATGTGGCGCGCGCCGAGCCCAGGCAAAGCCGCCCTAGCAGCGACTGATCCTCGATCGCCACACCTGCAGCGGAGTATCGCGCGCTCGGCATCGCGAAGGGCCGCCCCGTGCGCACGTCGCGGCAAGTGGCCGCGTGAACGGAATTCGCGATCAACCCGGCAAGCAGCAATCCACAGCACGCGGCGCCCATGCGGCCAGCCCGGCGCACGGCACCAGGACGGGGCAGGTTCGGAAGCGAGTCACCAGAACGAACGAAAGCACGACACCAGGCGACCATGGACTCGCTCCATCAAAGGTGGAGTGCCCGCTGCAAGGCACGGACTCTTCTCTCCATCGAGGAGAAGAAAAGGTCTGCGCCCTCGCATCTGGTCGGCATCGGTCGGGGGAAGTGCGGCGATCCGGGGGATCGTCACACCTTTGGCGGCCCGAAGAAGGGTGGGATTGCGCAGAAGTAGCATTCCCGCGCGATCGGATCAAGTACCAAGCTCGGCAAACTGAAACAAAGCTCCATCAGAAGTTCGCTCACCATGTGAGGGTTGGTACAGTTCCTGCGGATTCACATCCGGGGCGCCCGCAAGTGACGGCAACTGGGTGGGGCGGACTATGCGCCGACGGTGACCGCCAGGTGGGGCGCCACCCGCGCGCGCTTGCGCTTGCCGCTTTCGCGCGGCGGCATGGCGGCGGCCAGCGCCACCATCAGCGCCTTCTGCAGGTGCAGGCGGTTCTCCGCCTCGTCGAGCACGATGCTCTGCGGCCCGTCGATCACTTCGTCGGTCACTTCTTCGCCGCGGTGCGCGGGCAGGCAGTGCATGAACGAGGCGTCGGGCTTTGCCAGCGACATCAGCTGCGCGTCCACGGTGAAGCCCGCGAACGCGATGCGGCGCCACTGCGCCTCGGCTTCCTGCCCCATCGAGGTCCACGTGTCGGTGTAGATCACGTCGCACTCGCGCACGGCCTCTTCGGGGTCGCGCATGCGGCGCACCCGGCCTTCGCTGCGGCGCTCGGCCTCCAGGAACATGCCGGCGTCGGGTTCGAAGCCGTCCGGCACCGCCACCCGCAGCGCGAAGCCGAAGATCGTCGCCGCCTCGAGCCACGAGTGCAGCACGTTGTTGCCGTCGCCCACCCACGCCACCGTCATCTCGTCGAGGTTCCGCCCCTGGCGCCACAGCGTGTAGAGGTCGGCAAGGATCTGGCAGGGGTGCGAGTGGTCGGTGAGCGCGTTGATCACCGGAATGCTCGCGTGCTCGGCCAGCTTCTGCACCAGTGAATGCGAAAACGTGCGGGCCACGATCAGGTCGCACATGCCGCTCAGCACGTGCGCCACGTCGGCCACGCTCTCGCGCCCGTGTTCGCTCACCTCGACCGCCGTCAGGTCCACGGCGTCGCCGCCCAGCTCGTGCATGCCCACCGTGAACGACACGCGCGTTCGCAGCGACGGCTTGTGGAACACGAGCGCCGCGGTCTTTCCGGCGAGCGGCTTGGGAGCGCGGGCCGTTCCGCGAACGGCGCGAAGCTTGTCCGCGTCGGCGAACAGCTGGAGCACCCATTCGCGCTCCAGGCCGAGCAGGCCGACGAGATGGCTGGGGTTGGGGTTCACTTCGACTCCTCCTTCGTCACGAGATGATGGGCAGCGACGGCTCGGTGAAGGCCGCCTGCGGCATGGGCAGGGTGTAGGACCGGCGGGCGTTCTTCGCGGACTCGTCCCCGGCGCCGGGCACCAGGTCGAGCACCACGGCGACTTCGTCGCAGGCGTGCCGGCGCGGGCACTTCACGCAGTCGGTCCAGACCTTGCGCGGCAGCGATTCGCGCTGCTCGATCGTGAAGCCGCAGTTCTGGAAGAACTCCACTTCGCGGGTGAGCGCGATGATGCGCGGCAGTCCGAGCGCGCGCGCGTCGGCGACCACGGCCGCCACGAGCTGGGCGCCGAGTCCTTTGCCGTGCGCGTCGGGCCGCACCGCGAGCGAGCGCACTTCGCCCAGGTCGCTCCAGAGCAGGCGCAGCGCCGCGGTGGCGATCACTTCGCCGTCC
>JADLGX010000063.1 GCA_020849095.1 Candidatus Eiseniibacteriota bacterium | reverse complement strand
GAGCGAGTTGCGGTACTGCCGCACGGTGCTCGGGTCGTCGGGGTTCATGCCAAAGGCGGTGGCGATGGCCTCGAGCAGCTGGCAGATCACGCCCACGTCGCGCGTGTTGGCGCGGATGCGCTCGGCGTCGGTGGGGCCAAAGGCGGTGCTGTGGGTGATCGCCTGTTCCAGCAGCTTGGCGCGGGTGGGCTCGTCCTCGCGCATCCAGCGCTTCTCAAAGGCCACGGCGCACTTGATCAGCACACGGTTGGCCGCCGTGCTGACGTCGTCGTACTTCCGGTCGGCGGCCTCGCTCATGGCGAGCACACTCCCCGTCGGGCGCGGGGGCCCGGCGGCGGTGCGAGCGGCACACGAGCCTCTCCGGGCCGCTGGCCCGGGCATGATGGCGCGTACGACGCTCGGGCAGCGGGGGAACTGCCGCGTGGGGGAAGACTTGGCGCGGCGCCGCCCGCTGCAGGCGGGGGGCGTCGCATGATTTCAAGGGATTGCGAGCAGTGAGATTAGGACGATGCCGGGGCGCGGTCGAGGGGGAAGTTGCTCTTGGCGGCGCGGTTGGCCAGTGCGGCTATCGAGCCCATCCGTGGGAGCTGGCCTCGGTAGCGAGCTGCCTTGCCCCCGTCGCGGCGGCCTTGTCGACGTTGCTCATCAGGGTCAGAACATTGAGCGGTGGCAGCATGAACTGCCCAAAGAACCCCCGCCCCGTCAGCGACGAAATACACTCCCGTGCCCAGGGCAACAGAATGGCTGGTGCTTGGGCGCTAACGAATGCCACCACTGGAACCGATAGCCCCTCGCCGCGCGCGACGAACTGTCCGGTCAGCAATACTGCAGCCTCTTCGGGCCGACGCCGCGTGGGGCTTGTCTGTACTTGAAGGATGACCTCGAACTGGCGGTCCCCGGTGATCCGCCAGTCCCAGCCGAACTGCACGTTTGGGTCGGCGTCGGGCAAGTCGTCGACCTGCTCCACGAGCCGAAGGTGCTGCTCGATGAAGCACACCCGCTCGAGCCCAAATCCCGAAGGCGGAACAGGATCATTCTGGCTCATGCAACATTCTCCCAAGCCTCGTACCCCGTCGCGCCGCCTTGGGCCGGAGCTACCATGGTGGAGTTCCTTCCCATCCAAGGGCGTTCGCGAACATCCGGGCGGGGAGACAGATTGAGTTCGGTGTACCGCAGCATGGCGACAGGTCGGACGCTCACCCCCGCTTGCCGCGCAAGGTGCATTACGATGTCCGACTGCGACTCCAGCAACAGCAGCAGCGTATTCGCCGCAGCTCCTGGCAGCACGGTTCCACGCTCCCACCGCACGATGGTCTTCTCTCCAAGTTCGAGCATGCGCTCCAGGTCCGCCTGAGTCAGGCCGTACCGCGCGCGAATGGATCGGATTCGATCGGGCGCGATAATGCCTCGTTCGGCGCGAACCCGGGCTGCGGCCGCCAGCTGGTTGGCGCGCATCTGCTCTGGCGTCACGAACTCTTCGCCGCATGACCCGCAGCGAGAAAAGGACACGTCGACCTCGGTAGACCAGCGGCCGACAGGCATTGCCTGGCGCTCGGTGACGTCCTGAACGATCCCACCACACACGGGGCAGTTCTGCGCGTCGCTCATCGCCTACTTCTCCTTGAACTGAATGACCACCGCCAACCGGCCGTCCTGCGAGATCTGGAGCTTCACGTACAAGACGACGTCATCCACGACCGGGTGATAGACGTCCTGCCAAAGCCCACTGGCTTTCTCTGAAGGCATCGTTTTGTAGAAACAATCCCCGGTAAGCGCGAGAACACATTCGAGGATCGTCGAATCGTCGAACCCGAGCCGCGCGGCTTCGAACTGAGCCGTCTTGGTTACCGTCCATCCCCCAGGGCTTCGCATCAGCGCCTTGATGCGCTCGAGCTCGTAGGTCGGCCGGTCTCGAAGTCCCATGGAAGGGTCAACCTCGCACACTCCCCCCCGGGAGGCAATCCGAAGGTGGCACAATGCTACCAAGCGCGTTCGGGTTCTCGGTCAGGGACAACTCAGGCTTGAGCGGCACCTTCAGACTTGGGCCTGCTCGGTCGAGTCCCTGCGGGGGCAAAAAAGATGGCCTCCTGATTACGCGGAGCTTTCGCTCACTTTGGATCCGGGCGTAATGGGAGGCCGCTGTTATGGGTGCATGGTCGGCCGGCTCGCGGCGACGGTCAAGCAAAGAAACTGTGCCGCCGACGGCGCCGCGCGACGGGCAGCTGCTGGATGGTCGACGGGGGCAAAAAGATGGCCTCCTAGTCACGCGGAGCTTTCGCTCACTTGGATAAGTGCGTAACGGGAGGCCGCTATTTCTCTGCCCGGGACTATCGGCGAGTTTCCGGATCGGTTCAAGCAAAGAAGTTGTCCCGTTCGCGCCGCCTTCCCTCACCCCTTGCCCGCGCCGTCCTCCACCCCGTACCGCGCCACCCAGTTGCTCAGCGTCTGGTAGCTCGGTAGTCCCACCAGCTTGGCGGCCACGGTCTTGTTGCCGTTGGCTTCGGCCAGCGCGCGGGCCAGGTAGTGGCGCGCCACTTCGTTCATCAGCTCGGGCAGGTTGAACCCCTCGCCCAGCGCGCGCCCCAGCACGTCGGCGCCGCCGGCATGCGTGGACTCGAGCAGCGCCTCGCGCACGTCCTCGGTCTTTATGGTGTCAGCCGGCGTCCAGATGGCCGCGCGGCGCAGCGTGCTGTACAGCTCGCGCACGTTCCCGGGCCACGGGTGCGACTGCAGCAGGTTGCGCGCGCCGGGCGACAGGCGCTTGGGCTTGTAGCCGGGCTCGCTCTTGCTGTCGGCGTTGATCAGCGCCAGAAAGTGCTCCACCAGCAGCCCCACGTCGCCGCTGCGCGCGCTGAGCGGCGGCAGCCGCAGCACCGCCACCGCGAGCCGGTAGAACAGGTCTTCGCGGAATCGCGCCGAGCGCACCTCGGCCAGCAGGTTGCGGTTGGTGGCGGCAATGATGCGCAGGTCCAGCTTTGTGGGCTTGGTCGCGCCCACGCGCACCACTTCGCCTTCCTGGATCGCGCGCAGCATCTTCACCTGCGCGGGCAGCGGCAGCTCACCGATCTCGTCAAGAAACAACGTGCCGCCGCTGGCGGCCTCGAAGTAGCCCTCGCGCGCAGTGGCAGCGCCGGTGAACGCGCCCTTCTCGTGACCGAACAGCTGCGACTCCACCAGCTCCGACGGAATCGCGCCGCAGTTGACCGCCACGAACGGCTTGTCGCGCCGCGGGCCGCTGCGATGAATGGCGCGCGCGAGCAGCTCCTTGCCCGTGCCCGATTCGCCCTCGATCAGCACCGGCACGCTGCGCGGAGCCACCAGCCGCGCCATGGCGACCACGCGCTTCATGGCGGAGCTTCGGTGCACGATGTCGGCGAACTCGGGCGCCTCGGGCGGCAGCCCGGCGCTCAGGCGCTCCAGTCGCTCGTCGGGACCGCGCAGCAGGTCGGGTATGAAGTCGGCGCTCAT
>JADLGX010000062.1 GCA_020849095.1 Candidatus Eiseniibacteriota bacterium | reverse complement strand
TGCAGCCACACCGTGCGCGGGCGCAGGTCCGCGGGCATGGCGAGCAGCTCGTCCGTCAGCTCGGGAATGGCGTCGCTGCGCCGGAACACCTCGAGCACGTCCACGGCGCGGTCGAGCTGCCCGACCGAGGCGAGCGTGGGCCTGCCGAGCGCCTCGGTGAGAGTGGGATTGATCCCGATGATCTCGTACCCGTCCGCGGCGAGCATCGCGGGAATGCCGTACGCGGGCGCGTCGGGGCGCTTGCCGTCCTTGATGCCCATGACGGCGATGGTGCGCATGCCGTGAATGACGGCGGCGAGTTCTTCTTCGCGGGTGAAGAGGGTTCCGTTCATGCTTCCTCCTCCGGACTGGTGGTGGATGGGGCGCCACGGGTGAGGATATCCGCGAGGCGGGCGACGAATGCCGAGCGCGGCAGCACCGGATCCACGCCGGCCGCGATCGCGAGGCGGCGGGTCTCGCCGTCGACATGGGAGTAGAACCCGACGAGCGGGGCGCGCGTGCCTTCCCGCAGCCGCGCGACGAACGCGCCCAGGTCCGCCGTGGCGTGCAGGTCGAGCAGGATCAGGTCGGGCCGGAGCGCCGCGCTTTGCTCCGCCGCCGAGCCGGGCGCGCTCACGTGCAGCGTGACGCCCGCGGCGCGGGCGACGCCCTGGATCTTGGCGACGAAGAACAGGTCGGCGACGACGGCGAGTACGGTTCGGTTCATGGCCTCGGTTCGGATGCGCTCGGCGTGCGGGAGAAGCACGAAGCCCGGTGTCGCGGGGGCGACACCGGGCGCGTGAGCGGCAAGGGGTGCTTCGGTGCTACCGGTACATCGTCTTGACTCGTCCCCACGTCGTGGACTGGGTGGGAGTCGTGCAGTCGGGTGCGTCGAACTTGCCGTTGTTGTGACCGGTGTAGCCCGCGGGCGGGTTGACCGGGAACCACAGGCCGTCCATGAGCGCGTCGGGCGAGTTGCCCGCGCAGAACTGGTTGGCGTAGGTGCCGCCCGTGACGCGGTACTTGCCGCGGAACGAGCCGTTCACCGTGCCCAGGCTGCTGCGCGTGACCGTGGTGGTCAGCGAGTCGATGACGCCGCTCAGGATGACCGAGCCGTCGAGGTAGCCGGGCAGAGCGATCGCGGGAGCGGGAATCGTGGAACTGGTCCAGGCGCGGGCGTTGATCGGGCCCTCGTACAGCGCGAACGAGCCGCCGGTGTAGACGGTGCTGTACTTGGAGCCGCTGGCGCCGAACGGCGTGGTCACCGTGCCGCCGGAGACCAGATTGCTCCACACCATGGTGTATTCCTTGGCGGGATCATTCGGGTCCAGGCCGGACAGCGGGGCACAGAAGAGCGTTACGCCGAGCACGTTGGTGAGCACGTTGCCGGCAGGCGAGACGTAGTTGGTGTAGGGCGCGCCGGTCTCGAAGGAGAAGCCGTTGGCGTCCCACTTGAGCAGAATGTCCACGCCGGTTCCCGTCACGCACTGCGCCGAAGCCTGCGGGACAAAGGTCCCGAGGGCCAGCAGTGCCGACAAGACCGCCGTACCGAGAATCCTCTTCATGAAGAACCTCCGATGGCGCGAGAGCGCCAGATGTCAGACGAGGCTAGCGGTAAAGGGTCTTGATCTGACCCCAGGTCTTGTGGGCAGCGGGGGTCGCACTCGGAATCTGGACTTCACCGCTGATCTGGTTGACGTAGCCCTCGGGGATCGAGGCGTTCGGGCGGCCGGCCTGGCCTCCAAGCACCCAGCCGGCGCGGCGCGACGGCGGCACGACCCACAGCGCGGCGCCCTCGTCGAGCGTGGCGTTGCCGAGGAAGTTACCGGAGTTGTCGTTGTAGTCGTAGATCAGCACGAGATTGCTCACGTCGGCGCCCAACAGCAGCATGCCGTCCACGAACGTCGAAGGAGAGGTGGCGTTCGCGGGATTGACGCCGTAGTCGGCGTTGTTCGCGCCGTCCTCGTAGATGCGGAAGCGCGCATTCGGGGCGAACGTGACTTCGAGGACGCCGCCGACGAAGGACTGGCTCGTGACGCTTGCGTTGGCCAGATAGAACGTGTGCTCGCCGCCACCGACGACGCCGGTGAACATGCTCGAGAACGACGTGACGTGACCGACCGCACGGTACTCATCGCCCGTGGTGATGAACGGCGTCGGAATGGTGGGCTGCGGCGTCTGGGGCACGACGAAATCGAACCCGGTGTAGCCGCAGAGGAAGTCACCCTGTGCCTGCGCGGGGGTGGCGAAAGCCACGGTCACCGCGAAAAGGAGTAGCCAAGCATTTCGCTTCATCGAGCACCTCCAAGGGAAGCCAGATACGAACAGCAATAGATGTCGTCCAGGTGCCGGTGAATGTCCTGCACGTCACTCTCCGGTGCGCGCCGTGCTTCGCACGGCCTGCGCGTCGCCGAACGGGTTCGCTACTCCGCGGTCGGGGGCTCGGGAGTGTCTCGTGCAGGACGGGCCAGCCAGAAGGCGCCCGCAGGGGGACCAAGCACGGCGCAGAGTATAGAGATTGTCGTGCATGTTGCAATACTGAAAAAATGTCATGGGCAGGTGCTATCAGTTGCAGAAAACCAAGTTAGGCGCGCCGGCCGGTCGCCGTCGAGAGCGCGCTGCCCGCCGCCAGCAGGAGAGCGGACACGACCGCGCCGACCCCGGCGGCCAGCACGGCGAGGGCCAGATGCGATGGCGATCGCAACGGGTTCTGGCTCAACACGATCCATCCGATGGTCTGGACGATCATCACCAGCGCGGACAGCAGACGGCCTGGCACTCGGAGCATGGCGCGCGGGTGCGACCATTCGGGGTCGGCGAACAGAGCGCCCACCCACAGCCCGGCCGCAGTGGCGACCGGAAGCGCGAGTATTCCCAGGATCAAACAGCGGATGGCCACGCTGAACTCGAGCGGCAGCGCGGTCAGCGCGATCG
>JADLGX010000061.1 GCA_020849095.1 Candidatus Eiseniibacteriota bacterium | reverse complement strand
TCGCTATTGTCACGGCTCCTCCCGGGCGGCGCGCGGCGCCGCGGTTGGGCGGCCTGCGTTGGTTGGATGAGCAGTTCGAATCCATGCCGAGCTACACGTACAGGGCGGTGGGGAGCGACGGGCAGCACGTCAGCGGCGTGCTCACTGCGGAAAACTACCAGGTCGCGCTGCGCCAGCTCGACGAGAAGGCCCTGTACCCGATCACGGTCAACGAGGGCCTCAGCTCGGGCAAGTCCTCGTTCGGCCGCGGGCGGCGGGTGAAGACGTCGCACCTGACGGTGTTTTATGGCCAGCTCGCGGACCTGCTGCGGGCGGGCGTTCCGATGCTTCGTTCGTTGGACGTGCTGGGCAAGCAGGGTACCCGAGGTCCGCTCTCGCAGATCATTCGCGAGCTGCGCGAGGATGTGGCCGGCGGAACGTCGCTGGGCGACGCGATGACCAAGCACCCCAACGCGTTCACCGACCTTCAGGCCTCGATGGTCCGCGCCGGGGAGCAGGGCGGCTTCCTCGAGGACGTGCTGCACCGCATCGCGATCTTCTGCGAGAAGCAGGACGAGCTGAAGAACAAGGTCGTCGGGGCGATGATCTACCCGTCGATCCTGGTGTGCGCGGGCACGGGCGTGGTTCTGCTGCTCATGCTGGTGGTCGTGCCGAAGATCCGCGAGTTTCTCCGTCCGGAGACGCTGAACGTGCTTTCGCACGTTGTCTTCTGGATGACCGATTTCATGCTGGAGCGGTACATGCTGCTCCTGGTCGGGATCGGCTTCGTGGTGGTGGGTCTTTCGATGGTGCGGCGTACGGAGTGGTTCCAGCGCGGGATGGAGCGTGTGAAGCTCCGGGCTCCGCTCTTCGGCAAGATCTACACGATGATGGCCGTGTGCCGCTTCTGCCGCATCCTGGGCACGATGCTGCACAACGGCGTTCCGATTCTCCAGGCGCTGCGGATCAGCAAGGACTCGGCCGGCAACAAGATTCTCGGCGACCTGATCGGCGACGCCGCGGACAGCGTGAAGAAGGGGGCGACGCTGTCGCAGCCCCTGGGCGAGTCCGGGCTGTTCCCGCTGGACATCGTCGACATGATCGCGGTCGCGGAGGAGAGCAACTCGATGGAGTCGGTGCTCGTGCAGATCGCGGACACGAACGAGGCGCGGACGGCGCGGCAGATCGACCTGGCGGTGCGGGTGTTCGAGCCGTTGCTGCTCGTGGTGATGGCCTCCGCGGTGTTTGTGATTCTGATGGCGCTGCTGCTGCCGATGCTCACGATGGGCACGGGGATTTCCGCGTAGGCGGCGGTCGGCTGGGGCGTTGGCGCGCGGATGTTGAAGCGGCGGACAGCTTGGTGAGTGAGTCGGTGGTGAAGCGAATTGTTGGTTGCTCCTTGCGGGGTGGCCTGTCGAGTAGAGGAGAATTGCAGATGAGCATCAGGCGTACGAAGCGTCGTTCGGGATTTACCCTTATCGAAATCCTGCTGGTGGCCGGCATTCTGGCCCTGCTGGCGGCGTTTGCCGTGCCCAAGCTGATGAACACGGCGCAGGAGGCGAGGATCAAGCTGGCCGAGGCCACGATCGGCCGCAACGGGCCGATCGCCAAGGGCCTTGAGGCCTACAAGTGGAACATGGGCAAGTTCCCCGAAACGAGCGAGGGGCTGGCGGTTCTGTTCCAGACGGCCAAGGAAGCCAACGACGAAAACTACAAGGGCCCGTACATGGACGGCACCTTCGCGGAGTTGAAGGACCCGTGGGGCCAGGCGTTCGAGTACCGGTCTCCCGGCGAGTTCAACGAGGACGGCTACGACCTCTGGAGCTACGGCCCGGACAAGGAAAACAATTCGGGCAAGGAAGGCAGCGACGACATCAAGAACTGGGTGGAGAAGTAGGCGGCGGCGTGCGGCCTGTTCGTGGTGGCGTCGATGGCGAAGCGACCGACAACCCGTCGCGGCATGACCTTGATCGAGATCATCCTGGTCATGGGCATGCTCGTGCTGATCGCGGGGATTGCCGTGCCGCGGCTGATGTCGCAGCTCCAGGGGCGGCAGCTCGAGCTGTCCTCCCGGCAGATGGCGGCGGTGATATCACTGGTCCGGGCGAACGCGCAATTCGACGGGAAGCGCTACCGCATCCGGTTCGCCAACGAGGACGAGCGTGACGAGATCTCCGATCCCGATCAGCCCATCATCGAGCGCGAGGACGACCCGATGGAGGAGCCCGGCAGGTTCAACCCGGTGCTCGCCTCGTGGGTCCGCGGCGAAACGCTGATGGGCCGCGTGTGGTGCGCCGAGGTTCGCCTCGGCAAGCCCAGCATCGAGGAGCTGAGGACGATGCGCGAGAGCCGCGGCAGCGAGATTGAGAAGGAGCAGATCCGGGCCTTCGAAGACTTTGACCCGGACCGGCCGCCGCTGGTGATCGAGCCGGACGGATCGTGCGAGTGGGCGACCTTCGTGTTCACCGAGGCTCCGCGTGACTACGACCTGCAGCAGCTGGAGGAAGAGGTCCGCCTGGAGCTGATCCTCGACGGCTTCACGGGGCAGAGCTGGCTGCAGCGCCCGTTTTACGACGAGGAGATCGACCTGTTCGAGGAAAAGCACTGGCCCGCGGTGCTTCGGCAGGACCTGCTTACGTCCGCGGTCCTGACGGAGGACGATGTGCTCGAGATCCACGAGCGGCGCATGCTCCAGGGCCAGGAGGACTCCGTGCGGCGCACGGACGAAGTCGACGAGGAAGACCTCGATGTGCCGCTTTCGGCGGACGGGGTCTGAGGGTCCGGGTGTCCGGGCTCCGGCGAGCTGCATGCCAGGAAATCTCCAGCGAACAACCGGGGGTTGCGACGCGGCGCCTACGTGCTGCTCGAGACGGTCATTGCCTCCGGGCTGCTCGTGCTGGGGCTGGCGGTGCTGGGTTCGCAGGTTCAACCTGCGGACAAGTCGATCCAGCGGATGGAGCTGCAGATGCGTGCGCTGATGCTCGCGGAGATGCAGCTCGCGCACCTCGACACCGGTCTGATCGAGATCAACTCGATCGACGACGTTGAAGAGGAGGACTTCGGACCGCGGTACCAGTCGAACGGATGGCGTCTGACCACGGACGAGACGCGCACGGAGAACCTGTTCCGCCTCAAGCTGGAGATACTTCAC
>JADLGX010000060.1 GCA_020849095.1 Candidatus Eiseniibacteriota bacterium | reverse complement strand
TCGCTGGCCGAGTACACGCTGGCGCCGGCCTCGCTGACCATCACCTTCGTGAGCTTGAGCGCCGGGTGCTTGGCGATCAGCTCGCCGGCCAGCTGGTCGGTCTCGCGCGAGGCGGTGCCGTTGCCGATGCTGATGAGCGCCACGTTGTGCTTGAGCGCCAGCCCCGCGAGCGTGGCGAGCGAGCGGTCCCAGTCGCGGCGCGGCACGTGCGGAAAGATGGCCGCGGTATCCAGCACCTTGCCGGTGGCATCCACCACCGCCACCTTGACGCCGGTGCGCAGGCCCGGATCGAGCCCCATGGTGGCGCGCGCCCCAGCCGGGGCGGCCAGCAGCAGGTCGCGCAGGTTGAGCCCGAAGACCTTGATCGCCTCCAGCTCGGCCGCGGCGCGCAGCGTGCCCACCAGATCGACCTCCAGGTGCAGCAGCATGCGGGCGCGCCACGCCAGCCGCACGGTGTCGGCGAGCCACTTGTCGGCCGGGCGGCCCTTGTCGGTGATGCCGAAGCGCTGCGCCACGATCGCCTCGCACTCGCTCGGCGCGCCCTGCGCTCGTATAGGCTCGGGATCGAGTGTGATGGCGAGGAATCCCAGCGCGCGCCCGCGTAGCAGCGCCAGCGCGCGGTGCGACGGCACGCGGCTGATGGGCTCGTCGTAGGCGAAGTAGTCCGAGAAGCGCGCGGCCTCGGCCTGCTGCTCGGGCTTGAGGTCCGCGACCACCGTGGAGCGCATGGCGCCCTGCTTCCAGGTGCGCTCGCGCAGCTGGCCGATGAGTCCCGCGTCCTCGGAGAAGCTCTCGATGAGAATCTGCCGCGCTCCGTCCAGCGTGGTCTTGGCGTCGGGGAATCCCGCCTCGGCGTTGAAGTACTTGGCGGCCTCTTCCTCGGGCGCCACCGCGGGGTCCTTCAGCAGCAGCGTGGCGAGCGGCTCGAGCCCGGCCTCGCGCGCGATCTGCGCGCGCGTGCGGCGTTTGGGCTTGTAGGGCAGGTACAGGTCCTCGAGCGCCGTCTTGGTCTCGGCGCCGCGCACGGCCTCTTCGAGCGCGGGCGTGAGCTTTCCCTGTTCGGTGATGCTGGCGAGGATCGCGCTGCGCCGTTCCTCGAGCTCGCGCAGGTAGCCCAGGCGCTCCTCGAGGTTGCGCAGCTGCGTGTCGTCGAGACCGCCGGTGACTTCCTTGCGGTAGCGCGAGATGAACGGAACGGTCGAGCCCTCGTCCAACAGAGCGATGGCGGCTTCGACCTGCGTGGGCTGGACGGCGAGTTCGGCGGCGATTCTCTGGGGGATGGATTTCATGGGAGCGCATTTCTAACCGATGCGACGCATCGGCGCCACCACGAAGCGCGGCCACGAAACAGCGGCGCCCCGATCGAAGGACCGGAGCGCCGCGATGACTTCCGTGAGCGCGGCCGTCAGACCCCGACGCCGTCCTTCAGCGCGCTTCGCGCGATGACGAGACGCTGGATCTCGGACGTGCCCTCGTAGATCTCCATCACCCGCACGTCGCGGTAGTAGCGCTCGACGGGATACTCCTTCACGTAGCCGTAGCCGCCGTGCACCTGGATGGCCTGGTGCGTCACCCACGTGGCCGCCTCGGTCGCGTACAGCTTGGCCACCGCCGCCGCGCGCGTGCACGGCTGACCGGTGTCCTTGAGCCACGCCGCCTTCTGGATGAGCAGCTTGGCGCCCTGCACGCGGCGCTCCATCTCGGCCAGCTTGAACTGCACGGCCTGGATCTTGGAAAGCGGGCCGCCGAACGCCTGGCGCTGCTGCGCGTAGCGCGCCGCCTCGCCGAACGCCGCCTGCATCACGCCCAGGGCCTGCGCCGCCACGCCGATGCGCCCCTTGTCGAGCGCGCTGAGCGCGATCTTGAAGCCCTCGTTCTCGGGTCCGAGCCGGCAGATTTCGGGCACGCGCACGTCGTCGAGCGAAATGGTCACGGTGTGCGAGCCGCGCAGCCCCATCTTGTCCTCGCACTTGCCCACCGTGAGGCCGGGCGTGTCGCGCTCGAGGATGAAGGCGCTGATGCCCTTGGGCCCCGGACCGCCGGTGCGCGCGAAGACCAGGAAGGTCCAGGCGTGCATGCCGTTCGTGATCCAGTTCTTGGAGCCGTTGAGCACGTAGTGGTCGCCGTCCTTCACCGCGGTCGCCAGCAGCGCCGACGCATCGGAGCCGCTCGCGGGTTCGCTCAGCGAGAACGCGCCCATGTCGGTGCTGGTCAGGCGCGGCAGCCAGCGCTTGCGCTGCTCGTCGGTGCCGAACTCGTAGATGGGATAAGCCCCAACGGAGTTATGCACGGCGAAAAGAATCGCCAGCGCCGCCGAGACGCGCGCGATCTCTTCGATCACGATCACGGTCGTGCGCAGGTCGCTGCCGAGCCCGCCGAACTCCTCGGGAACGGCCATGCCGAGCAGGCCCAGTTCGGCCAGCTTGTCCACGGCCCAGCGCGGGACATCATCCTCGCGGTCCCACTTCTCCGCGTGCGAGGCGAACTCGTTCTGGCACAGCTCGCGCACGGTGTCGCGGATCTGGATCTGTTCTTCGGTCAGGTCGAGATTCATGACTTCCTGCTTTCGAAACGCGGAGCGCCCTAGGCCGGCTGGTGCTGGGCCGTCTCGCGGAACATGGTCAGGCAGATGAGGGCGATGACGCCCATGACGGCGGGGCCGGGGCCCAGCAGCAGGGAACCGACGGCGCCCAGGAACGCGAGCGGCATCGCGCGGCCGTCACCGGCCCACAGCCCGGGCACCGCGCCCAGGAACGCCAGGCCGACGAGAGCCTTGAAGATGTTGGGCAGCCAGACGGGCATGCCGATCTTGGCGGCCATCGTCGCGAGAGTCCCGGTCTGCCCCATGAGCGCGAACTCCTGCCCCGTCACCCACGGGTAGAGACCCTGGAAGACCGCGGAGAGGCCGGGATAGAGGGCGCACAGCGTGAGGATCAGCAGGGCAACGGGACGGACGGGACGCTTCATTCGCAATACCTCCGGAGTCGGTTGTCAGGCCTTGACCGCATGCTCCTTGAGCACCTGCGCGGCCACCACCATCTTCTGCACCTCGGTCGTACCTTCGTAGATTTCGCAGATGCGCGCATCACGCCAGTAGCGCTCGACGTGGTACTCGCTCATGTAGCCGTAGCCGCCGTGCACCTGGATGGCCCAGTTGGCGCACTTGGTGGCCGCTTCCGACGCGTGCCACTTGGCGAGCGAGGCTTCCTTGGTGTGCTGCCGGCCCTGGTCGCGAAGCCACGCCGCCTGGTAGACGAACGCGCGCGCCAGGTCGAGCTCGACCACGCTGTCCGCCAGCATGTGCCGGATGGCGTCGAACTCGCCGATCTTCTTGTCGAACTGCTCGCGCTCGTTGGCGTACTTCACCGCCGCCTCGACCGACGCCTGCGCGATGCCCAGCGCCTGCGCCGCGATGCCGATGCGCCCGCCGCCCAGCGTGGCGAGCGCCACCGTGTAGCCCTTGTTGAACTCGCCGAACAGGCAGTCCTTGGGCACGCGCGCGTTCTCGTAGTAGATCTCGCGCGTGTCCGAGGCGTGAATGCCCAGCTTGTGTTCCTTCTTGCCCTTGCGCACGCCCGCCGTAGAGGCGTCCACGATGAACGCCGAGATGCCCTTGGGCCCCAGCGCCTTGTCGGTGGTGGCGTACGTGATCAGCACGTCGGCCGGCCCGGCGTTGGTGATGAAGATCTTGGACCCGTTCAGCACCCAGTGGTCGCCGTCGAGCACGGCCGTGGTCTGCTGGTTGGCGGCGTTGCTGCCGGCGTTGGGCTCGGTCAGGCAGTAGGCGCCGAGCTTCTCGCCCTTGGCGAGCGGCTCGAGCCACTTTTTCTTCTGCTCGGGGCTGGCGTAGGTCATCAGCGGGTAGCACACGAGCGAGTTGTTGACCGACGCGATCACGCCGTGACTGGCGCAGACGCGGGACAGTTCCTCGATGGCCACCACGTAGGCCAGGTACGTCATGCCGGCGCCGCCGAACTCCTCGGGCACGAACATGCCGAGCAGCCCCAGCTCGGCCATCTTCTTCACGTTCTCGGCCGGAAACTCGTTCGTCTCGTCGATCTGCGCCGCGATCGGGCGGATCTCGCTCTCGGCGAAATCACGCACCATCTCGCGAACCGACTGCGCTTCCTCGGAGAGCTCGAACGAGAGTCCCGCCGCCTGCGTCATCGTGTCGGACATGCGGGCTCCCTAAGCCTTGGGGTACTCGTAGAACCCGCGGCCGCTCTTGCGGCCCAGGTAGCCGGCCGCGACCATCTTGCGCAGCAGCGGACACGGACGGTACTTGGTGTCGCCGAGCCCCTCGTGAAGCACTTCCATGATCGACAGGCAGGTGTCGAGCCCGATGAGATCCGCCAGCGTGAGCGGTCCCATGGGGTGGTTCATGCCCAGCTTCATGACGGTGTCGATCGCTTCCTTGGTGGCCACGCCTTCCATCAGCGTGTACACCGCCTCGTTGATCATCGGCATGAGGATGCGGTTCGAGATGAAGCCCGGGTAGTCGTTCACCTCGACGGGCGTCTTGCCGAGGCGCTTGCTGAGGTCCTCGGTGAGCGCGTAGGTGGCGTCGCTGGTGGCCAGGCCGCGGATGATCTCGACCAGCTGCATCACCGGCACCGGGTTCATGAAGTGCATGCCGATCACCTTGTCGGCGCGCTTGGTGATCGCGGCGATCTCGGTGATCGAAATGCTCGAGGTGTTGCTGGCCAGGATGCAGTCCGGCGCGACGAGCGAGTCGAGCGTGCCGAAGATCTGCTTCTTGATCGCGAAGTCTTCCGTCACCGCCTCGATCACCAGCTGGCAGTCCTTGGCGTCGTCGAGCGACGTACCGCCCGTGATGCGCGCCAGGATGCCGGGCGCCTTGTCCCCGGGCCATTCCTGCTTCTTGGCCACGCGGTCGAGGTTCTTGGTGATGGTCGCGATGCCGCGATCCACGTATTCGTTCTTCACGTCGATCAGGCGCACGTCGTAGCCGTTGGTCGCGAACACCTGGGCAATGCCGTTGCCCATCGTGCCGCCGCCCACCACCGCCACCTTCTTGACGTTCACCGCCGGTCCGCCCCCGGCCACGGTTTCGGTTGCCGTGCTCATCACACACGCTCCACGGAAAGGGCCACCGCATTGCCGCCGCCCAGGCACAGCGTCGCCATGCCGGTCTTCTTGCCGCGCGCTTCGAGCGCGTAGAGCAGCGTGGTCAGGATGCGCGCGCCGCTGGCGCCGATCGGGTGGCCCAGGGCCACCGCGCCGCCGTTCACGTTGACGCGGTCCCAGTCCCAGCCGAGCCCGTCGCCATCCGCCAGCGCCTGCGCCGCGAACGCCTCGTTGGCTTCGATCAGGTCGAAGTACGAGATGTCCACCGACAGCTTCTTCATCAGCTTCTGCACGGCGTCGATGGGCGCGAAGAACAGGTCCTTGGGCTCGCCGCCACCGGTGGCGTATCCCGTGACGCGGGCCAGCGGCTTCGCTCCCGTCGCCTTGACGCGCGCCTCGCTCATCAGCACCAGCGCGGCGCCGCCGTCGTTGAGGCCCGGGGCGTTGCCGGCGGTGATCACACCGTCCTTCGCCTTGGTCACGGGTCCGAGCTTGGCGAGACCTTCGAGGGTGGTGTCGCCGCGGACGGATTCGTCCTTGCTCACCACGACCGGGTCGCCCTTGCGCTGCGGAATGGTGACGTTGGCCATTTCCTTGTCGAACGCGCCCGCGGCCTGCGCGGCGGCGGCCTTCTTCTGCGAGGCCACCGAGAACTCGTCGAGGCGCTCGCGCTTGAGGCCGGCCTTCTCGGCCGTGTACTGCGCCAGTTCGATCATGTGGCAGTCGTTGAACGCGCACCACAGCCCGTCGAACACCGCGCCGTCGCGCAGCGTGACGTCGCCGAGCCGCGTGCCGAGCCGGCCGCCGAACATGTAGTGCGGCGCCGTGCTCATGCTCTCCTGGCCGCCGGCCACCAGGCAGTCGGCGTCGCCGGCCTTGATCGCCTGGGCAGCGAGCATCACGGCCTTGAGTCCCGAGCCGCACACCTTGTTGATGGTCATGGCGCCGACGACCGGGTTGACCCCGGCCTTGATCATCGCCTGGCGCGCCGGAGCCTGGCCCTGACCGGCCTGCACCACGTGGCCCATGATGACTTCGTCGATGTCGTTGCCGGTGATGCCGGCGCGGACGATGGCTTCCTTGATGGCGATCGCGCCGAGGTCGGAAGCCTTCAGCGTGCCGAGCGAGCCGAGGAACTTGCCGATGGGCGTGCGCGCCGCGCCCACGATGTAGACACCGGACATGGCAAAACCTCTGAGGTAAGCGGACGCAAGGTCCGCGGAGAGTTGTGCTTCGGGTTGGGGCTGGGAAACGGCCGCATA
>JADLGX010000059.1 GCA_020849095.1 Candidatus Eiseniibacteriota bacterium | reverse complement strand
GTGCCCGACCCGTTCGCGCGCCTCTTCGAGCGCGCCGTGAGGCACGGGCTCGAGCGTGAGCATCTGCGAGGCGTTCGCGAGCTGGTGTCCGAGCCCGCGAACCAGCGTGGACCACAGCCTCCAGCGGTCGGCGGCGATGAGCGTCGCGGCGGCGGGCAGCGTGTCGGAGGGGCGCGGCGTGGGATCCAAGGGACGGCTCCGGCGGTGCGGACGATCGGACGGGCTATCGGGGCGTGACCGGCGGGACGCTACGCGCGGGGGCGCGCGGCCGCAAGGCCCGTCAGGCGCTCTTCCGCTGGACGGTCGCCCCCTGGACGATGGGCTCCAGCGAGTGGCGGCGGCGGATCGTCTCGAGCGTCTCCGCCGAAATGCGCGTGTTGCGCGCGAGAAGCTTGATGCCCGAGTCGGTGCACAGGTCGTCCGCGAGCACCATGCCCACCTTGAGCTCCGTGACCGGAACCACCAGGCGGTCGCCGCGGACGTCGCCGGCCTCGCCGCGCAACACCGAGCGCAGGTGCACGAGCACCATGGCGTCGTAGCGCGTGCCGACGTAGTTCTGCATCTCCTCGAGCACCTCGTCCATCTCGGGTTTGGCGGGCGCGCCGAGGCCCGAGAACAGGTCGATGATCGTGCGCAGGATGCGGCTGCGCAGCGGAATCTGTCCCTGCACGAAGTGGTCGGGGTGGCCGGTGCCGTCCCAGTTCTCGTAGATCGAGCCTGCGATCTCGGCGGCGCCTTCGAGCCCTTCGACCTTGGCGAAGATCGCGCGCGTGCCGAGGATGTACTGCCAGTCGTCGGACGGGCGGAGCGGCGTGACGTTCCCCCGCTCGTGCTCGTTGCTCAGGATCCGGCCCAGCTCATGAAGGCGCGCGGCGATCTCCATGTCGCGCAGGTGGGTTTCCGGCACGCCGAATCGTCCGGCCACCTGCATGCTGAGCTCGGCGATGCGCTTGCCGCGGTCGCCGGCGCCGGGCAGGCGCATGTCCAGGATGTGGGTGAGCAACTGCAGCATCTGGTCGAAGCTGGAGCGCAGGTGCTCGTGCAGCTCCTCGAGCTCGCGCTTGTCGGCCTGCAGCTGCTCGTTGACTTCCTTCATGCGCAGCATCGAGTGCAGCTTGGTCAGCACTTCGGCCGGCTCGATGGGGTGCAGAAGGTACTCGTCCACGCCGTGTGTCAGGCCGGCAAAGCGCATTTCGGTCGCGTTGTGCGGGATCGTCAGCACGATCATGGTGCCGGCCAGCGCCGGGTCCTGCTTGATCTGCTGGCAGAACGAAAAGGCGTTCATGCCCGGGATGTCGTGCGTCACCACGATGAGGTCCGGGCGCAGGTCGTGTGCCGTGCGGATGGCCTCGACCGGATTGAGCGAAATGACCAGCCGGACGCGGCGCTCCAGCTCGAGCGTGCGTCGGAACGTGTCCACGTGCGCGGGATCGCGGTCGACCAGCAGAAGCGTCGCCTGCTCACTCATCCGGCCGTACCCCCTTCGCCCGGCGCCGCCGTGGAGTCGGCTTCGGTCGTGGCGTCGAACTTCATGGTGATCGACACGCGCCGGTTGGAAGGCGCGTACGGGTCGTCGGGCACGTGCAGCTCGCGATCGGCCAGCCCGCGGATCTGCACCACCTGGTGCTCGCCCACGCCGTTCAGCTGCAGGATGCGGCGCGCGGTGTTCGCGCGGTCGGCGCTGAGCTCCCAGTTGGTGTAGCCGTCGGCGCGATGGTACGGCCGAGCGTCGGTGTAGCCGGCGATCACGATCGGGTTGGGCAACTGGCCCAGTTCCTGGCCCAGGATCGCGAGCACGCCCCGCCCGCGCCACGAGGGCGAGGCGCTGCCGCTCTCGAAGAACACGCCCGTCGAGTCCTCGAGCAGCTCGATCTGCAGCCCTTCGTCGGTCATCTTGATCTCGATCTTGTCCATGACGCCCTTGAGCTCGGGCGCGGCCATGATGTCCTTGGTGAGGCGCTGCGCCATCACCTGCATCTTGTTCATGCGCATGTCGGTCACGTCGGCCTGCTGCATGGGCCGGACGATGGCCGCCTGCGCGCCTTCACCCGGAACGATCGAACTGCCGAACTCGTCGGAGCGGCCGAGCGGATCCTGGAAGTAGCCGGCGATGGCGCTCTTGACGTCGGAACTCTGGTTGATGAGCCAGAGCACGAGGAACATGGCGAACATGGCGGTCATGAAGTCGGCGAACGCCACCTTCCACGCGCCACCGTGGTGGCCGTGTCCGTGTCCCTTCTTCCGGTAGATGATCCGGACGGGGACTTCGCGTTCCTTGTTCGCGCTCATGGACGGCTCTCCACCTTAGGCCGCCTTCTGCGGTTTCACGGCCGCTTCCATTTCCGCGAACGTCGGACGGTCGTCGGAGAAGATCGCGCGGCGCGCGAACTCCGCGGCCACGATGGGCGAGAAGCCCTTCGCGAACGAGACGACAGCCGCCTTGAGGAAGTGGTAGTAGCGGGCCTCGCCGGAGTTCACGTGCTCCATGCTGGTGGCCAGCGGGTTGATGAACCCGTAGGCGAACAGCACGCCCATGAACGTTCCGGTCAGCGCGGCGCCCACGTGGTGGCCGATCGCCTCGATGGGGCCGGCGATGGCGCCCATCGTCACGATGATGCCGGCCACGGCCGCCACGATGCCGATGCCGGGCAGGGCGTCGCCGACCTTCTGGAGCACTCCGACCGTCTTGGCCTCGGCCTCGTGATGCGTGTCGATCTCGGAATCCATGAGGCCCTCGAGGTCGTGGGGCGGAACGCTGCCCACCAGCACGAGCCGCAGGGAGTCACACAGGAAGTCCATGGCGTGGTGCTCGTGCAGCACGGCCGGGTACTTCTTGAACAGCGAGCTCTCCTTGGGCTTCTCGATGTGCCCTTCGATCGCCACCAGGCCGTCCTTGCGCGCCATCTGGAACAGCTCGTAGAGCAACTTGAGCGAATCCAGGTAGAGCTTCTTGTTGAACGGCGTCGGCTTGATCACGCACTGCAGCTTGGCAGCCGTGGCCTTGAGCACCGGGGCGGGCGTGGAGGCGAGAATCGTCCCGACCGAGGTGCCGACGATGGAGACGATTTCGGAAATCTGGACGAGCGCGGCCGGATTGCCACCCGCGATCATGAATCCGCCGAGCACGGATCCGATCACGACGACGAGGCCGACGATGGTGAGCATCCTTGTTCTCCACGTGGTAGGGCGAACGCGGCCGCGGAACCTGCGCGGTCAAGCGTCAGTATCGGTGGCGCCGGTGCGACCTTGAGTGGTCTGGTTCCCGCTGGTAATGGCGTCGCCAGCGTGGACTGCCCTCAGGGCTGCGCGTGTCCCTCGGCCCACAGGACGGCCTCCGAATACAGACGCGACAGAACGCCTTCGGAGAGGCCGAACCGGTCGAGCCAGCGTTCCACTTCGTCCCAGTCGCCGCGCTCCCAGGCCACGACGACGCGCAGGGCGTCGCCGAACGGGGGGGCGGACGACAGGAGCGCCTCGCGCACGTCGGTGGCGAGCGCCAGCGGGGCGAGGGCCTGCTCCAGGGGAGTGTCGGTGAGGGCGTCCACCACCGAGAGCAGCCCCGCGAGGAACAGGTCGTCGGACCTCCCGGCCTGGCCGACGAGCGGGGCGATGGACTCGGCGAACCGCGCCCGGACGAAAGCGACCACCACGAGCTCCGTGGGCTTGCCCTGCGCCAGCCCGAACACGGCCACGAGGGAGACCCACTGGCGGATCTGCCGTTCGCCCATGATCAGCAGCGCCTGCCGGATGTTGGTCACCTGGCTGGCCCAGGCGTTGGTGGCCGAACGGAGGAAGCGAAGCAGCTTGAGCGACAGCGCCACGTCCTGCTGGATGAGCTCCTCGATCTGGTCCAGGTCGAGCGGG
>JADLGX010000058.1 GCA_020849095.1 Candidatus Eiseniibacteriota bacterium | reverse complement strand
GGCACCTCATGGCCGGCATGGCGCTGATCGGCGCCGGGCAGGGACTGTTCTCGGTGCCCAACGCCAGCGCGCTGCTGTCGCTGGTGCCGCGCGAGCAGCTGGGCATCGCCTCGGGACTGCAGGGCACCACGCGCAACCTGGGGATCACCGCGGGCGCCACGCTGATCGGCACGCTGATGGCGGTGCGCTACCTGGCGCGCTCAGGCCGCGTGCTGTCCACGGGCAGTGGTGTGGCGCTCAACCGCGCCGCGTTCGCCGGCGCCACGCACGACGCCTACATGGTCATGGCCGCGGTCGCCGTGGTGGCCACGATCCTCGCCGCCGCCCAGGACCGCAGCGCCCCGGCAGCCTGACGCCCCGGCCCGGCCCCACCCGGCCAATCGTCCACACCTGTGGCAAGTTGCCATCCGTCCGGACGCGGTATTGCCCGGCCCCATGCCGGCAAATTTCCCCTTGAGCCGGGAGCCCCGACGCATTCACAATCATTTAGGCAGTTGGGGGGGACGGACGGCAGCAGGGAACAGTCCTTGCAGTGATCCATCCTCGGCAGGCGGCCTGAGAGCCGTCGCCACCAAATGCAGCAGGAGCCTGAAGGCGGACAGTAAAGACCTGGGGACGAGATCCCCCTGCCGCTGACGGGTTGGAATCGGGAGATACGGCAACAAGCGCCTGACAGCCCACTTCTCTCCTGCGCACGCGGTCGGTCGTGTGCACGATCCTCCGCGAATGAACGGATGCCGCCCGGTCCATGGCCGGGCGCTTTCGTTTTCCCCCGCTGGCTTGCACCCACCCCGAACCGCCACCACACTGCCCCCTCCATGCGCGCCCTTCGAATCGGCCTCGCCCAGCTCAACCCGACCGTCGGCGATCTCGACGGCAACTTCGCGCTCTGCGTTCGCGCCATCGAACAGGCCCGCGAGCGCGGCGTGGAGTTGCTGGCCTTTCCCGAACTGGTGATCACGGGCTACCCACCCGAGGACCTGCTGCTGCGGCCGGCGTTCATTTCGGGCGTCATCCAGAAGACCCGCGAGCTGCTGCCCCACACGCGCGGCATGACCGTGATCGTGGGCACGCTCGAGCGCGACGTGGACCTGTACAACGCCGCGGCGGTGATGCACGACGGCCAGTGGATGGGCACCGCGCGCAAGCGCCACCTGCCCAACTACGGCGTGTTCGACGAGAACCGGTACTTCACCGCCGAGCGGCGCACGGGCGTGTTCCGGCGCGGCGACGTGGTCTTCGGCGTCAACATCTGCGAGGACATCTGGATCGCGGGCGGGCCGTCCGAGGAACAGGTCGTGCGCGGCGGCGCCGAGATCATCCTCAACCTGAGCGCCTCGCCCTACCACGCCAACAAGGACGAGGACCGCCGCCGCATGATCGGCACGCGCGCCTCCGACAACCTGGCGGTGGTCTGCTACGCCAACCTGGTCGGCGGGCAGGACGAGGTGGTGTTCGACGGCGCCAGCATGATCCTGGACGAACGCGGCCGCGTGATCGCCGAAGGCGCCGCGTTCGCCGAGGACCTCGTGGTCGCCGACGTGGACCTGGACGAGGTGTTCAACGCCCGCCTGCACGACACGCGCCTGCGCCGCGAGCGCGCGCTGGACGAGAGCGAGCCGCTGACGCCCATCGAGCTGCCCATGGCGGGCATGCCGGCCGCGCCCGAGGGCCGCGCGCCCGCCACGCCGCTGCCCGCGCGCGCGCTCGAGGATGCCGCCGAGGTGTACGCCGCGCTCACGCTGGCCACGCGCGACTATGTGCGCAAGAACCGCTTCGACACGGTGGTGCTGGGACTGTCGGGCGGCATCGACTCCGCGCTCACCGCGTGCGTCGCGGTGGACGCGCTCGGCGCCGACAAGGTGATCGGCGTACTGATGCCGTCCGAGTACACGTCGGACATCTCCAACGACACCGCGCACGAGCTGGCGCGCCTGCTGGGCATTCGCACGCACACGCTGCCCATTGCCGACGTGCTGGCCGCGTACGAAGGCGTGCTCGCCGGTCCGTTCGCCGGACGCGCGAGCGACGTGGCCGAGGAGAACCTGCAGGCGCGCATCCGCGGCAACTACCTCATGGCGCTGTCCAACAAGCTCGGCTACCTGGTGCTCATCACGGGCAACAAGAGTGAAATGTCCGTGGGATACAGCACGCTGTACGGCGACATGGCCGGCGGCTTCGGGGTGCTCAAGGACGTCTACAAGACCCAGGTCTACGAGTTGGCGCGCTGGCGCAACGCGCAGGGCGCGGTCATCCCCAGCCTCACGATCACGCGCGCGCCCAGCGCCGAGCTGCGCCCCAACCAGACCGACCAGGACTCGCTGCCGCCCTACGACGAGCTGGACGCCATCCTGCGGCTGTACGTCGAGCAGGACCGCTCCATCGCCGAGATCGTCAAGCAGGGGTACGCCGAAGCCACGGTGCGCCGGGTCACCCGGCTGGTGGACCTGGCCGAGTACAAGCGCCGCCAGAGCCCGCCCGGGGTCAAGATCACCACGCGCGCCTTCGGAAAGGACCGCCGCCTGCCGATCACGAACGGGTGGCGCGGTTGAACCCTGTGCTAGGCTCTCTCTCATGAACCGTTGGGTGCACTCACTCCTGCTCGTCCTGTTCCTCGCCTTCCAGGCGGGGACGG
Organism: Candidatus Eiseniibacteriota bacterium; assembly: GCA_020849095.1. GTDB lineage: Bacteria > Eisenbacteria > RBG-16-71-46 > RBG-16-71-46 > RBG-16-71-46 > CAIXRL01. The sequence continues at coordinate 1,448 of JADLGX010000058.1, read as the reverse complement.
TGCTGTCCGCGTTCTCGGACTGCTGCCCCGACGAGACGGCCGCCGAGTGCGCCACCGACCAGTGCGGCGAAGACTGCGGAACGTGCGTCTGTGCGCTCGACCGCTCCATGCCGACGCCGCCCGTGATCGTGTTGTCCGCCCCGATCGCCCCCGTGCGTGTGCACGCCGAGATGGGCGCGATCCTGCCGCCCGAGCCGCACTCGGGCGACATCCTGCACGTCCCCAAACGCACGCTCGCCTGACGGAACGCCGGGGCTGATCCGCCCCGCGCGCCACCTCACGCTCGAGCCCCGCCGGGAGCGAATCGTTCGCGCCCGCGGTCATCCCTGTCATGCGGCGCGCCGCTGTTGCAGCGCGCCCTCTCGGAGACGGTGCATCCATGAACAGACTTCTCTTGCTGGCGCTGGCGGCGTGCCTGTTGTCCGCCGGCTGCCAGAAGGCCCCCGCCGATCCTCACGCCGGCCACGGCCATGCGGACAGCAGCGGCGCTGCTGCCGACGCCGAGCCGGCGGCCCTCGCCCCCGACATGTGCGCCGAGCACGGCGTGCTCGAGGCCATGTGCACGCTGTGCAGCCCGGGACTCGTTCCCGCCTACCAGGCCAAGGGCGACTTCTGCGCCGAACACCAGCTGCCCGAGTCCGTCTGCCCGCTGTGCCATCCCGAGCGCGGCGGACGCCCGGTCAACGAAAGCGAAGCTCCGGACGGCGCCCCGGCCGACCGCAGCGTGCTCACGTTCCGGACGCTCGAGTCCGCGCGTGACGCCGGGCTGCGCGTGAGCGCGGCCGAGCCGGGCAACGACCCCGCCGGCGTGACGGGCACCGCGACCATCGTGGTGGATGCCGCGCACCGCGCGCTGGTCCACGCGCCCGCGGCCGGCGTGGTGCGCGCCGTGAACGCCGACGTGGGAGCGCGCGTGGCGGCCGGGGCGCCGCTCGCGCGCATCGAGAGCGCCGCGGTGGCTGAGGCGCGCGCGCTGCTGAGTTCCGCGCGGGCGCGCTACGACGCCAGCCGCGCCGCGTTCGCGCGCGAAAGCACGCTGCATCGCAGCGACCTGGCCAGCGCGCAGGACGAACTGGCCGCGCGCCAGGAACTGGAGGCCGCGCGCTCGGCGGTGGCCTCGGCCAGCTCGACGCTGCAGATGTACGGCGCCTTGGGCTCGGGCAGCACTGGCGGCGAATACCTGCTGCGCTCCCCCATCGCCGGCGTGGTGACCCAGCGGGCGGTCGCGCTCGGCTCCATGGTGGACACACAGGCGATGCTGTTCGAAGTGGTCAACGCCAATGCGCTGTGGGCGGACATCGACGTGCCCGAGACGCAGGCCTCGTACGTGCGGGTGGGACAGCGCGTCGTGCTGCGCGTGCGCGAGCTGGCCGGTCGCGAGGTGGGCGGCAAGGTGGAGTTCGTCTCGCCGTCGGTGGACGAGCACACGCGCACGCTGCGGGTACGCG
>JADLGX010000057.1 GCA_020849095.1 Candidatus Eiseniibacteriota bacterium | reverse complement strand
TCGAGCTTGAGCGGCTCCTGCAGCGAGATCTTGGGAATCAGGATGTCGCCGTTGCGCACGGTGAGCGCGTCACCGTAGGACACGACCTCGCCGGCCTGGTCCACGCCCTTGTCGTAGATCTTGATCTTCTCGCTGGCTTCCATGTCGTCGAAGACGACCATCTTCTTGGAGCCCACGACGGTGAACTTGCGCAGCTTGTGCGGGTCGAGCCACGACACGTGCACGTGCGCCATCTTGCCGCCGGGGAACTTGAGGTCCACGAACACCACGTCCTCGACGCCCTTCTGCAGGAAGTCGGAGCCGCGGGCGACCACGTCGGTGGGTTCCATGCCCAGCAGGTGCAGCACGACGGACAGGTCGTGCGGAGCGAAGCTCCACAGCGCGTTCTCGTCCTTGCGCACCTTGCCCAGGTTGACGCGCTGGCAATAGATGTAGAACACCTCGCCCAGCGTGCCGTCCTGGACCATCTTCTTCATGTACTGCACGCCCGGATGGTAGAGCAGCAGGTGACCGACCATCAGGATGAGGTTCTTGTCCTTGGCGATCTTGCACAGCTCCTCGGCGTGCGCCACCTCGAGCGTCAGCGGCTTCTCGACGTAGACGTCCTTGCCGGCTTCGAGCAGCGCCTTGGCGAGCGGGTAGTGGCCGACGGCCGAAGCGGACACGACGACCCCCTTGATCTCGGGGTCGGCGGCCACCAGGGACACGTCCGAGTACGCCTTGGTGCCGGGATACTGCGCCACCGTCTTCTCGAGCCGCTTGGGGTCGGCGTCACAGAGCGCCACGAGGCGGGCTCCGGCCAGGTTCGCGAAGTTGCGAACGAGGTTCGCGCCCCAATCCCCCGTACCGACCACGGCGATTCCGATTCGTTCCGACACGTCTCCTCCGTCCATGAGTGCCTGCGGGTCCTTGCGGTGTGCGAACACGGCAAGCTACCCCGCAAACACGAGGTGGTCAAAAGCGGGATTTCTCAGGCGGCCAACGGCTCGACGCCTTCGACGCGGTTGCGCCCGTTGCGCTTGGCGATGTACAGCGCTCGGTCGGCCGCCTCGATCAGCGAGGTAACCGTGTCACCATCCTGAGGGAAGGCCGAGATACCGGCGCTCACCGTGATGCTGCCCGCCGCGGCGAGCGGGAATGCGTGCTCCTCGACCGACGCGCGAAGCCGTTCGGCGACCGCCGCCGCCCCGGGCCGTTCGGTCTGGGGCAGGATCACCGTGAACTCGTCGCCGCCGTACTTGGCGACCAGGTCCCACGAGCGCACCTGGCGGGCGAACAACTGCGCCAGTTCCTTGAGCAGGAAGCTGCCGCGAATGTGGCCGTTGCGGTCGTTGTAGCCCTTGAGGTTGTCCACGTCGAGCATGAGCAGGCTCAGCGGCTGGCGGAAGCGCTGGGCCCGCTTCACCTCGCGGCGGAGCGCCGTCTTGAGGTAGCGGTAGTTGTAGACCTGCGTGAGGTCGTCGGTGACCGCGAGCTTCTCGAGGTCCTCGCCGAGCCGCATGTTCTCGAGCATGGTCGCCGTCCACGCGGCCAGCAGCACCAGCGTGCGCGCGTCGCGCAGCTGGAACCGGGTGGCGCCGCGGCGGCGGAACAGCGCGAGGTAGCCGAGTTCGGACTCGCGCATGCGCAGCGGGATGAACAGCGCCGGGCCGGACTCCACTCCCGGGCAATGCACGTCCGCCGCGGCCTTGTCGCTGTCCGAGAGGTCGCCGAGCGCGCGAGGCGAGCCCGACAACATCAAAGTGCGCTCGAACGGACCCGGGATCGCCGGGCCCTCCCCGGGCACCGGTCCCGGCTCCCCGCGGCGCAGCGTCGTCCGCTCCACCTGGCGTCCGGCGGTGAGCGTGACCACGGCGCCGTCGGCGTCGGCGATCAGGATGGCGTGGCGAAGGACGGCCGAGACGAGTTCCGGGCGCGTGCGCGGGGCGGCGCGTCCGGACAGTTCGACCAGTGTGGCGAGCAGTTTTTCACGACCTTGCATGGGAGCGCTTTCCGAGTCTGTTGGGGGAAAATCCCACGATGAGGCTGCAATGGCTGTGCCACTTCACCCGATCCGGGAGCTCCTCCGCCCCGCCGCGGAGAATCGCAGGGCCAGCCAGCCCGTCCGCGCGGCGAACACCGCCAGCCCCAGAACGAGCAGCACCCAGCCCGCCGACCGCTGGAATCCGGTCAACGGCAAGCTGTCGTGATACTTGGCCCACGTCACCAGCGCCCACGCGAGCGTCACGGTGAGCGCGGCGCTCACGGCCGCCTGCGCTCCGAGCCAGGTGCGCGCCTCGTCGTCGCGCGCGGCCTCGCCGGGCGCTCCCTGCGGAGAATCGCCCGAATCCTGCCGTGCAGCCTGCACGGTTGCCGGAAGCGTGGCGCGATTTTGACCAACCTTGCCGGTCCGCCGGGCAACCCACAGCCGGGTGGCGCCGAGCAGGAACGCCTTGCCGGAGACCAGCTCGAAGCCCGCCGCCGACAGGTCGCGGGCGAACTCCGGGCCGTGGCCGAACTCGAAGATCGAGGCGCTCAGGTAGCGGTACGCGCTCGGGTCGGGCGACAGCC
>JADLGX010000056.1 GCA_020849095.1 Candidatus Eiseniibacteriota bacterium | reverse complement strand
GGTCTGCGCGCCTCGTGGCGCGGCCAGCGCTGGGCGCTGTGGACCAGCCACGTCATCGGAACGGTGGCCCGCCGCCCATGACCGCTGCCCGCCACCTGCTCGCCGTCAACTTTCGCGACCCCGCGCATCCCGAGGCGGGTGGCGCCGAGTTGCACCTCGAGGAGATCCTGCTCGAGGCGGTGAGGCAGGGCTGGCGCGTCACGTGGCTGGTCAACGGATTCGTGGGCGCGCCGTCCGAGGCCGAGCACCGCGGCATGCGCATCGTGCGCCGCGGCGACTGGTGGAACTTCAACCTGATCGTGCCCAAGGTGCTGCGCGAGGAGTTCTCCGGCGCGAACCGTCCGGACCTGATCGTCGAGGACATCAACAAGGTGCCCTGCTTTGTCGGGCAGTTCACCGACGCGCCGGTGGCGGTGATCATCCCGCACCTGTTCGGCACGACCGCGTTCCAGGAGGCCAACGCCCTCATCGCGGCGTACGTCGTGGCGCTCGAGAAGATGATTCCCGCCGCCTACGCGCGCTCGCGCTTCCTGGTGATCTCCGAGAGCACGCGCGACGACCTGGTCGCGCGCGGCGTTCCCTCCCAGCGTGTCGCGGTCGTGCACTGCGGGCTGAACCACGAGCGCTACTTTCGCGACCCCGCCGTTCCCAAGACCGCGCACCCGTCGCTCGTGTTCGTGGGCCGGCTGCGCCGCTACAAGGGGCTCGACTGGGTCATCCGCACGCTGCCGCGCGTCCGCGCCGCCGTGCCCGGCGTGAAGCTGGCGGTGGTCGGCGACGGCCCGTGGCAGGGCGAACTGGTCAAGCAGGCCGCGGCCTGCGGCGTGTCGGACGTGGTGGAATTCCGCGGCTTCGTGCCGGCCCGTGAAAAGGTGCCGCTGCTGCAGTCCGCGTGGGCGCTGGTGCAGCCGAGTCCCAAGGAAGGCTGGGGGCTCACCGTGGTCGAGGCGGGCGCGTGCGGAACAGCCGTGGTCGCCGCCGACAGCCCCGGGCTGCGCGACAGCGTGCGCCGCGACCAGACCGGGCTGCTGGTGCCTTACGGCGACGACGGGGCGCTCGCCGCCGCGCTCGTGCGCGTGCTCGGCGACGAACCGCTGCGCGCCTCGCTCGCCGGCGCCGGTGTGGAATGGGCCGCGCGCTTCCGCTGGGACGACTGCGCGCGCCGGTCGCTCGCCGCGCTGACGGGGGAGTGCTGAGCGTGGCCGAAGCCCCGCGCAAGCCGTCGGCGAAGACCGCGCTGCTGCTCGGCCTCAAGATCCTGCTCTCCCTGGCGCTCTTCGCGTGGCTGTTCGCGAACGTCAAGTGGGAGAACATCGAGACCACGATCGCGCACGCGCGTCCGGAGTGGCTCGTCGGCGCCTTCCTGCTGCTGTTCACCAGCAACCTGGGCGGCACGCTGCAGTGGAACCGGCTGCTGCGCGCCGCGGGAATCGAGCTGCCGTTCTGGAAGGTGGTGGGCTACTACCACGTCGGCCTCTTCTTCAACAACTTCCTGCCCGCCAACGTGGGGGGCGACTTCGCGCGCATCCTCGACGCCTCGCGCGCGAGCGCCGCGAGCCGGGCGACCGCGTTCTCGACCGTGCTGCTCGACCGCATGATCGGCACGGTCGCGCTCGCCTCGCTCGCCGTGCTCACCACGCTGCCCGCGATCGACCAGTTCCACCTGGCAGCCATCTACACCGGCGTGCTCGGGTTCTTCTGCCTGTCGGTGTTCATGCTCTGGGCCATCCTCCACCCGCGGCTGCTCGCGAGCATCGAGGTGATTCTCGACCGGGTCGGGCTGGGACGGCTCAAGCCCGCGCTGGACCAGCTGTCGGAGCAACTGGCCCTGTACCGGGGGCAGCGCCGACTCTTCATGGAATTGTTCGCGATCGCCCTTTCCGTGCAGGTCATGCGCATCGGCGTGCACGTGCTGGTGGGCCGGGCGCTCGGGCTGGACGTGGAAACGGCGTACTTCTTCCTTTTCGTGCCGCTCTTGGCGGTGATAGTTTCCTTGCCCATCTCATTCAATGGCATCGGGGTGCGCGAAGGCGCCGGTATCCTGCTGTTCGGCCTGGTCGGGCTGGATCGCGGCAGCGCGTTCTCGCTTCAATTCACCACCTACCTCGTTGCCTTTGCGGTCAGCCTCATCGGTGGAGTGGTGTTCCTCGTGCGCATTCCACATCGTCGGGCTGAATCCAGGATTCCCCGGAGGCCAGAGGAATGAACTCGAAATCGAGAGTGGCCGTTGCGGTCTCTCTCCTCGTGCTCCTGTTCACCGCCGTGGTGTACTTCAAGACGATGACTCCCACGGTGCCGTTCTGGGACTCGGGCGAGTTCATCGGCGTCTCCACCATTCTCGGCATTCCTCACCCGCCCGGCACGCCGTTCTACGTGCTCATGGGCCGCATGGCCACGCTGGTGCCCCTCGGCAACATCGCGCAGCGCGTCAACGCGCTCTCGGTGGTCGCCGGCGCGCTCGCCGTGCTCATGACCTACTTCTCCATCCTGCGCATGGCGCGCATCTCGCAGGGCGGGGGAGAGCGCAAGCCGTGGCACGAGTGGGCGGCCATCGCCGGCGCCGCGTGCGGCGCGCTCATGCTCGCCTTCAGCGACACGTTCTGGGAGAACTCGACCGAGGCCGAGGTCTACCAGATGATGAGCCTGGCGCAGATCCTCGTGTTCTGGCTCGGCCTGAGCTGGTGGGACGCGCACGACCGCAAGCCCACGGTGGGTCCGCTGCTCCTCGCCAGCTACGTCATGTGGCTCAGCGTGGGCCTGCACCTGGGCGTCGGCGTGATGGGCGCGCCGCTCATCGTGCTGGTGATGATGGTGGACTGGAAGGTCGGCATGCTGTTCCTGATGCCGTTCCTGGCGCTCTTGCGAGTGCCCGCCGGGCTCGAAAAGATGGCCGGGGCGATCCTGCTGCTCTCCGTGGTGCAGAACCTGTGGTTCGCCTCGCAGAAGAAGCTGCCGGGCTGGGCCGCCGCCGTGGGCGCCGCGGGCGCGTGCGTCGGTCTGTACTTCGCCATGTCGGACCGCGACTTCACGCCGTGGGCCGCCGTCGTCGCGACGCTGTCGGTCCTGGGGCCGATGGCCGTGATGGCCATGCGCAACCGCGAAGGCAAGGTGCTGCTGCTCGCCCTGTTCCTGATGATCGCGGGCTACTCGACCCACCTCTACCTGCCCATCCGCGCCGCCCAGCACCCCGGCATCAACGAGGGCGCGCCGGCCACGTGGGACGCCATGCGCGACCTGCTCGAGCGCAAGCAGTACGGCGAGATGAGCATGACGGACTCCGACCGTGACGGCGTGTTCGACCGCCGCGGCATGACCACGTTCAAGGAGATCTGGGACATCCAGATCCAGAAGGAGTTCTGGCGCTACTTCAGCCGCCAGTGGCCCATCATTCCGGGCGGCGCCGCTCCGTTCAGCGCGCTGCTGCCGCTGCTGCTTGGCGTCGCGGGCGGAGTGTGGGTGTTCCTCAAGGACAAGCGGTCGTTCGCCTACAACTTCGTGTTCCTCGGGCTCAACACGGCCGGGCTGATCACGTTCCTCAACTTCAGCAGTCACGAAGTGCGCGAGCGCGACTACTTCTTCCAGAGCGGCTACCACGCCTACGCCATGTGGATCGGTCTGGGTGTGGTGTGGCTGATCGGCTGGATCCGCGATTCGTTCGCGGAGGGTGAGGGACAGAAGTGGGCCACCATCGGTGCGTCGGTGCTGCTCTGCGTCCAGCCGGTGCTGCTCATGCGCAACGGCTACTTCACGCACGACCGCAGCGGCAACTGGATCGCGCGCGACTACGCCTACAACATGCTCGCGCCGCTCGCGCCCAACTCGTTCATG
>JADLGX010000055.1 GCA_020849095.1 Candidatus Eiseniibacteriota bacterium | reverse complement strand
TCCGGTTCGTGCTGGGCGGCTGGCTGGTGCTGCTCTCGGTGCTCGGGCTGGTCCGTTACCAGCACGACTACACCAAGGAACCCTGGCGCGCGGTCACCGCCGACATCGGGGCGCGCACGGCCGTGGGTCGCAGCGCCGTCCTGGTGCCGTTCGACGTGGACCCGTTCGCCTACTACAACCGCCGGCTCCCGAATCCGGTCGCGGCATTCGAGGTGGGACATCCCGCCGAGCCGTTCGCCGCGCACTACACCGACCAGCAGCTGCAGGAACTGCAGGCCGCGGCGTACCGGAACTCGGCCAGCTACGACGAGGTGTGGGTGGTGGTGCGCAGCCCGAACTCCGAGATCCGCCGTGAGGTCGCCCGCCGGGCCGAGGCCGTGGCCGGCGAAGGGCGCGCGCTGGTCGAACGCCGGCGCTGGGACTCGCTCACCGGGCCCCTGCGCGTGTCGCGCTTCGTGCGCGGCGGAGCGACGCCCGACAGCCTGCGATGACGCTGTCCGGCCCCTCCGGCGCCGGCGCAGGTTACGCGTACCGAACACTCCCCGGACGTATTCCTCCGGCCCGTTGACGCGCGCGCGGCGCTGCGGTTCCCTTCGGGCACCATCTCTCTCCGCTCGCGCAGCCCTGCCCGGCTCGGAGGCCGACCATGACGTTCGATCCCGCATCCCGCATCCAGGACTTCCTGGTGTTCGGCGAGTTCGGTGACGTGAATCCCTCCATCACCGATTCCTCGACCTATACGTTTCTCGACCCGGCGCGCATGGAGGAGGTCTTCGAGCACGAGATCGAAGGCTGCTTCCTCTATTCCCGCCACTGGAATCCCACCAACAAGCACCTCGCCGAGGCGCTCGCGCGCATGGAAGACGCCGAGAGCGCGCAGGTGATGGCGAGCGGCATGGGCGCCATCAGCACCACGATCATGGCCCTGTGCAGCTCGGGCGACGAGGTGATCTGCGGCCGCAACATCTACGGCGGCACGTACGCCCTGCTCAAGAACCTGCTGCCGCGCTTCGGCGTGACCACGATCTTCGTGGACCTGCGCGACCATGCGGCCGTGCGCGCCGCGATGACCCCGCGCACGAAGGTGATCTGCGCCGAGTCCATCAGCAATCCGCTGCTCGAGGTGAGCGACGTGCCCGAGCTGGCGAAGATCGCGCACGCGGGCGGCGCGAAGCTGGTCGTGGACGGCACGTTCAGCCCGATGATCCTCTCGCCGCTGCGCCTGGGCGCCGACGTGGTCGTGCACAGCCTGACCAAGTACATCAACGGCACCAGCGACTGCGTGGCCGGCTGCGTGATCTCGTCCAAGGCGTTCATCGACGCGCTCAACGACGTCAACTCCGGACCCAGCATGCTGCTCGGCCCCGTGCTCGACGCGACGCGCGCGGCGAGCATCCTGAAGAACCTGCACTCGCTGCACATCCGCATGCGCAAGCACAGCGAGAACGCCGCGTTCCTCGCGCACCGGCTCGAACAGTACGGCTACGACGTGCACTACCCCGGGCTGGAGAGCCACCCGCACCAGTCGCTCATGCGCCGGCTCATGAACCCGGGCTACGGCTACGGCGGCATGCTGACGCTGGACACGGGCGACGCGGCCACCGCCAACCGGCTCATGGTGGCGCTGCAGGAGGCCAAGGTGGGCTACCTCGCGGTCAGCCTGGGCTACTTCAAGACGCTCTTCAGCATGCCGGGGCGCAGCACGTCGAGCGAGATCCCGGCCGAGGAGCGCGCGGCCGCGGGCATCTCGGACGGCCTGATCCGCTTCTCGATCGGGCTGGACGCGAACATCGAACACACCTGGTCGCGCATCGAGCGCTGCCTGGAAGCCGCGGGCGTGCCCACGAGGCTGCAGACGCACAGCGGCATCGAGTAGGCGCCGGGACAGATACGAGCCGGCCGGCGCCCGGAGCGGGCGCCGGCCGGACTCGTTGCGGCCTTCAGCGCAGCACGGTGATGCGTCGCACGCGCACCCGGCCGCCGTACTCGGCCCTGACGAAGTAGACGCCCGCGCCCAGGCCGCTCGTCTCGCAGGAGATCGAATGCCGGCCCGGCGCAGCGGGCCCTTCGAAGGGCCGTGCGACCTCGCGGCCCTGCACGTCCACCACACTCACGCGCGCGAAGCCGGCGGCCGGCAGGGCGAACTCGAGGCGCACGCCATCGGTGGCGGGATTCGGCGACACCGGCGCGAAGACGAAACCGCTCCGGGCGCTCTCGATCGCGTCGAGCGTCGCGGCGTCGCCGATGCTGAACGCGGCATCGCACACGTCGCTCGACAGCTGCCCGGCCGGATCGCGCGCATCCACGCGAAGCCACGCGGTGCCGATCGCATCGGGACCCGTCGCGAGCCAGCTCCACGAGCCCGAGTTCGGCACGCCCGCGGCGAGCAGTTCCCAGGGCCCGGCCGGTCCGACTCGCGAAAGCCACAGGTCCACCGATTCCACGAACCGGTCGTCGCTGGCCGTCCAGGCGAGCGTGTGCGTCTGCCCCGTGACGAGCCCCTCTCCCCCGCTCGGCTCGCGGACTTCCACCGCCGGTGCCGACGCATCGGCGTCCCAGAGCCGCGCGAAGCCGTGCGCGGCATTGCCGGAGGAAGCGGTGAACGAACCGCCGATGCAGACATCGGCTTCACCCGGCGCGATGGCGTGCACGAGCCCCGCGGTGGAGGAATTCCAGGGCAGCGCCGCCCCCGTGACCGGGTCCAGCGCGGCGACGTTCGCGATCGTCTGCCCTCCGATCATGGTGAACGGACCCGCGGCCCAGATGCGGTTCGCATCGCCGGCGAGCACGCGCACGTCCGCGGTGGCGACCGGATTCCACGAGGTGATCGCCCCCGTGCCCAGGTCCATCGCGCCGGCGCGCAGGCGTGAAGACCCGCCGAGCGACGTGAACGATCCTCCCATGTAGAGCGTGCCGCCACTCCTCAGGAGCGTGAGAACCTGACTGCCCGAGACCGGCGCCCCGAACGGCACCAGGTGCCCGCCGAGCGCTCCGAGCCGGACGAAGCCGTTCGTACCCTGGCCGTCGATGGTGACCGCGCTGCTCGCCAGGACGAGAGTGGTGTCCTCGGCCGCGAGGTCGATCACCCAGCCCTGCGGCGCGGGATTCCAGGGCAGGCTCGCGCCGGTGGCGAGATCCACCGCGCCGAAATAGGCGTACGTCGCGCCACCGTCGTAATAGAACGAACCGTCGGCGTACAGGCGATCCCCGAGCACCGCGATGGAGCCCACGATGCCCGACGCGCTCGTCGCCCAGCCGGTCGCGGCGCCCGAGACCGGGTCGAGTTCGGCGAGCGCCTTGCGAGCCTGCCCGCCGATCGTGACGAACGCGCCGCCCGCGAACAGCCGCCCCTGGTGCTCGCGCAGCTCGAGGATTCGGCTGCTCGCCGCGGGGTCCCACGGCAACAGCTCACCGGTTGCGAGGTCCATCGCCGCGCCGTTCCCGCGAACCGGAAGCGACAGGCCGGTGAATCCGCCGCCCGCGAACAACCTTCCTCCCTCCATGAGCAGCGCCAACACCGTGCCGTTCGTGGGCGAATCCAACGAGACCGGGGAACCCGACGCGGTCGAGACCGCCGCGAGGTACGGCCGGTGGACGCCGCCGAGGAGCGTGAAGGTGCCGCCCGCGAACAGCGCTCCTGCATGCACTGCCATCGAGTACACGTTGCCGTTCGCCCCGGGCGTCCAAGAGGCGTCACCCGCGCCGGTCGCGACGCTCACGGCCGCGAGGTTCGTCCGGGCGATACCGCCGATGTTGTAGAACGACCCGCCCACGTAGAGCCGCTCACCGCTCGCGAGCAGGGAGAGCACCGCGCCATCCGGCGCGGGATTCCAAGGAAGCAGCGCCCCGGTGCGGGCGTTCAGCGCGGCGAGATTCGTCCGCGCGACGCCGCCGACCGCGCCGAATGTCCCGCCGACGAACAACGTCGTGTCGGTCGCTCCGGCGGAGATCGCGAAACACGCCGGCGACACGGCCGGCGCCCAGTTGCGCAGCGCTCCATCGGCCACCGTGAACGAAGCGAGGCCCGCGCGCGCCTGCCCGCCGATCGTCGTGAACGTCCCGCCGACGAACAGCCAGCTCCCGCAGGTGGCGAGACATTTCACCTGGTTGCTCGCGGCAGGGTTCCAGGGGTCGAGGGCGCCGGTCACGGCGTCGAACGCCGCGATGCGATCACGCGCCGCGCCCCCCGCGTTGCGGAAGAGTCCGCCCGCGTACACACGTCCGCCCGCCACGGCGAGCGCTTGGACCGTGTTCGAGGCGCCCGGATTCCAGCCGTCGAGAGTGCCGTCCGCGCGAACGTGCGCGAGATTCTGGCGCGCGACGCCGTTCACCCGGGTGAATGCGCCCCCCAGGAAGAAGCCACCGGAGCCGTCCGGAGCCAGCGCGTTGACCGTGCCGTTCACGCGAGGAAACGCTCCCACGCGCGCGCCCGTCACGGGATCGAGCGCTCCGAAGCCGCCGGTGTTCGGCCCGGCATGCTGGAAGGAGCCTCCGATCCACACCGTCGACCCGGATCGGGCCAGCGTGAAGACGGCTCCATCGGTGACCGGCCCGCGGGGGTCGTAAACCTGCGAGCAGGCGGTCGAGACGAACAGGGCCACACCGAAGGCGGCCGAGGCGATCCCGGATCGCACGAACGGGCGGAGGTATGCGCGGCGCATGAGCAGGACCTTTCGCTTGAGGGCCGGGGGAACGACGAAAGTCTATCCCCCGGCACTTCCGCGCGAAAGCCGGTCCCGGCGCCCGCCCGGCACTACTTCGCCTTGAAGCTCAGCGACTCCTGCGCCTTCTTGAGCTTGTCGAGCGTCTCCTCGAGCTGGGTCAGGAGCGCCTTCTCCTTCTCCACCACCTCGGGCTTGGCCTTGGCCAGGAAG
>JADLGX010000054.1 GCA_020849095.1 Candidatus Eiseniibacteriota bacterium | reverse complement strand
ATCGTCGAACGGCACGCCGGCACCATCGACGTGTCGAGCACGGTCGGCGAGGGCGCCACGTTCCTCGTTCGCCTGCCGCTCGGAGTGCCGCGAAGCGCGCCTTCGGGCGAGACTCCGCCGGCGGGCGCCACACCGGGAGGACGCGCATGAGCGAACGTCCGAAGAACTGGGATGTGCTCGTCGTGGACGACGAGGCCGTCGTGCGCGGCGGGGTCAAGCTGGTGCTGGAGCCCGAAGGCTTCCGCGTCGCCCAGGCCGCAACCGTGGCCGAGGCGCTCATGAGCGACGCGCTGGCCGAATGCCGGCTGCTGTTGTGCGACCTGATGCTGCAGGGGGAGAGCGGGCTGGAGGTGGTCGGCGAAGCGCGCCGCCGCCGTCCCGAGCTGCCCATCGTCCTGATGACCGGATATGCCACCGACGAGAACGCGTTGCTCGGCGAGCAGTACGGCGCCACCGCGTTCCTGCCCAAGCCTTTCGACGATGTGGAGTTGTTGGACCAGGTGCGACGCGTCCTGGAGTCTTCGGATGACGTCGGGAAGGGAGGACGATCGTGACCGCGTTGCTCGTTGTCGTCGTGTGCGTCTTGTTTCTCGGAATCGAACTGGCCGTTCGGGCCGTGAACAAGAACCTCGAGGCCGCCCGGGTGCGGCGTGAGCGCGAAGCCGTGCTCAAGTCCCCGGTGCGCCTGGAGTTCGCCGAAGCCACTCCGAGCCTCGTGCGTGTCGAAGTCCCCAACGCCAAGGCGCGGATCATCGCCGTGGACGACGAGGCCATCATCCTCGACACGTTCCGCAAGATTCTCGTGCTCTCCGGTTTCAGCGTGGACACCGTCCAGACCGGACCCGAAGCGCTCGCGCTGGTGCGCGCGCGCGACTACGACTTCCTCTTCACCGACCTCAAGATGCCGGTGATGGAAGGCACCGAGGTCGTGAAGGCCGTGAAGCACCTGCGTCCGGACATGGACGTGGCCGTGATCACCGGCTTCGCCACGATCGAGACCGCCGTCGAGACCATGACGCACGGCGCCTGCGACTACGTCCAGAAGCCCTTCACCGAGGAAGAACTGGTCGCGTTCGCCAACCGCATGTTCATCCGCCGCCAGGCGCGGCTCGAGGCCCAGGCCAAGCCGTCCGTGCGCGTGGTGGCTCCCGAGCTGGTGGACATCGTCGGCGCGCGCGAGTACGTGGTGCCCGGCGGCATGTTCGTGGCGCCCGGTCACGCGTGGGCGCGCATCGAGGACTCGGGCGACGTCTGCGTGGGCATCGACGACTTCGCGCGCAAGGCGCTGGGCCGCGTCGAGCGCGCCGAGCTTCCGGCGCCCGGCACGGTGGTCCAGCGCGGCGACGTGCTGTTCGTGCTGCGCCGCAAGGAGGAGCTGGTGCGGTTCCGGTCGCCGGTCAGCGGAACCGTCGGCGGCATCAATGGCGACGTGAAGAAGGACGCGCGCGCGATGCTCGAGAGTCCCTACGAGCACGGCTGGGCGTGCATGATCCATCCGAGCGACCTGTCGACCGACCTGGCCACGCTGCGCATCGGCAAGAACGTCGTGCTGTGGTACCAGGACGAGGTCACCGCGTATCGCCGCGCGACGGCCGAGTCGCCGGACGGCGTCGTGCGCTGGTCCACGCTCGAGGAGCGGTTCCTCGCCGCGGGTGACGCGCCGGCCGTGAGCACCACCGAAGAGGTGGAGGTCAGCTGACGGTTCGCCGGCCGGACCGGCGGTGGTGAACAGGGGCGGCGCGCTCTCGATGGGAGCGCGCCGCTCTCGTGCTTGCCGCCGCCGCCGTCCCGGCGGAGGGGAGATGGGCGTTGCCTGCGGGCTGGGGGCGAGGCTATGGTCGCACGCGCGCAAAGCGGACCACCGGCACATCGGCATGAACCCTCGCTCACGGGACGATCGACCGACATGACCACCACCAGCCGCAAGAAGTCCGCGGAGTCCGCAGCCGTGGCTCCCGCCGCCCTCGCGCTCGCGCGAACCGGCCACCTCGACGGCCTCGACGACGAGGGGCGCGTGCGCTTCCTTCCCGAAGGCGAAACCACTTCGGAGCCCGCCGCCATCGCCGCCGGCATCGCCGATGCGACCCTGCTCCGCGCCGTGCGCAACAAGGCGCGCGCGCTGGCGATCCGCACCGCCGACCCCACGCCCAGCTGGGTGGTGATCGGGCTGGTGCGCGAGCGCCTGTCCGGCGACGCGGTGAACCGCAAGGGCGCGCTCGAAGTGCGCTACGAGGGCGAGTCGCTGCACCTGGCGGCCGACCGCGACCTCACGCTGGTGTGCGGGAAGGCCAAGCTCACGCTGCGCTTCGACGGCCGCATCGAGCTGAACGGCACCAACATCCTGAGCGCCTCCCGTGGTCCGCACCGGATCAAGGGCGCCACCGTGGCGATCAACTGATGAAGCGACCGGCCATCCCCGACGTCCTGGCCGAATGTCTCGAAGAGCTGGGCTTTCTCGACGCCCGCCTGCTGGCGATGACGTTTTCGCCCGACGTGCCCGAGCGCCGGCTTCCCGAGCACGTCCGCCGCGGTGACGGCTGGCGCGACTGCCTCGCGCAGCAACCCGAGGACACGCTGCGGATCGCGGAGGAGTGGCTCGAGGAAAAGCGCCCGCCGTGGCTGCACGGCGCGGCCGCGTGGGCGTGGCTCACGTATGCCCGCCCGGATTCCGTCGCGCTCGCGGTGCGCGTGCAGGACGTGGCCGCCGAGCAGGTTCCCGACTGGCGGCAGGCGCTGCGCGGCCGGCCCGTGGACCCCGCGTGGGCGAGCGAGGCGGCTCGCGCCGAGCGTCCCACGGTGTTTCGCCACCTGCTGCTCGACGCGCTCGGCTGGAACGGCGCGCTGACCGCCAAGCTTCTCGAGCAGGCGGCGGCCGATCCCGAGCCCCTCGTTCGCTGGTGCGTGGCGCGCCATGCGCCGGCCTACGCCGGTGCGGCCGCCGCGCTGTGCCGCGACCTGTGCGACGACGCCGACGCGGGCGTGTCGCGCCAGGCGCGCTACTCGCTCTGCCTGCTCGATCCGGCGGCGGGCGTCAGCCGCGCCCGCCGCGCCGCCGACGCGCTCGACGTGTGGCTGCTCGGCCACTTCGGCAACGACGCGTGCGTCGCCCCGCTCGAGGGCGCCGCGGCCGCGCTTCCCGAGGCGGCGCCGGCCGCGCTGGCCGACCTGGGCACTCGCGCGGCCTGCGCGGCGCTGGTGCGGATGGGCGAGCCGGGCGTGCCCGCGCTCGCGACGATGCTGGGAGACCGTCCCGCCACGGTGGAAGCGTGGGACGCCGCCGCGCGCGGCGCCGCGGCGGTGTTGCAGGGCAAGCCGCGCCCGTGGGCGGACGATGCGCAGGAAGAGCCCATGCTGTTCCGCTGGCGCGCCTCGCTCGCGCCCGGCGGAAGCGCGCTGCGGCGCGTGATACCGCCCGGCGTGGTGAGCGGCGAACCCGGAGTGATGGAGCCCGGCTCATGACGAACCTGGTCAACAGCACTCGCGGCGCGGCCGGCTGGACCGTGCGCTACGGCCTGGACGCCGAGGAGCGCCTGGTGCTCGCGCTGCGCACCACGTGGGACATCAAGCCGGACGGACGGCTCGTGGCGATCGAAAAGGAACCCGACCTGCTGCTCGTGGACGAGTACCGCGACGAACCCGCCACGAGCAGCCTGCTGCGCGAAGCCGAACTGGCGCCGGCCAAGCCGGGCACGGACGTGGCGGTGATCGGGCGCGCCGTGGCGCGCGGGCGTGACGTGAAGCAGATGCAGGTTTCGCTGTCGTGCACCGGACTGCCGACGAACACGCTGTGGGTGTTCGGCGAGCGCAAGTGGAACAAGCGCCTCATGGGCCACGCGCTTTCGGAGAGCGAGCCCTTCGAGTCCTGCGACCTGGCCTGGGAACTGGCCGCGGGCGGCGTGGACGAGAAGTCGGCGCCGCCGGTCAACGAGCCGCGCAATCCGGTCGGACGCGGGTTGCGAGGGACCAAGTCGAAGACCGCGCTCGAGGAGACGGCCGTGCCGCGCATCACGGCCGGCGAGGACGACCTGGTGACGCCCGCGGGGTGGGGGTTCGTCGCGCCCAACTGGGCGCCGCGCGTGGACTACGCCGGCACGTACGACAAGGCGTGGCAGGAGGACCGCTTTCCGCTGCTGCCCGAGGACTTCGATCCGCGTTTCTTCCAGACCGGCGCGCCCGGGCTCACCTCGAGCGAGCCGCTCCAGGGACCCCTCCAGGTGCGCGTGCGCGGATGCCATCGGGACGGCGACCTGTCGTTCACCGTGCCCGCATTCGAGGTGACCGCGACCATTCGCATCCAGAAGGCGGACGACATGGCCTGCCCGCTGGGGCTGGCCACGGTGTTGATCGAGCCGAACGACCGGCGGGTGAGCCTGCTGTGGCGCGGCGAGGTGAACATCCATCGCCGGCTCGAACGCATGCAGGAGATGGCATTGACCGCGACGGGCGAAGGCATCGGAGCGAAACCATGAGCGGGATCATCGGCACCGGCGTGGTGACTCCGGTCGGACTGAGCGCGCTCGCCAGTTGCGCGGCGCTGCGCGCGGGCATCGCGCGCATCCAGGAGGTGGCGGGCTACACCGTGCCCGGACCCATGGGCGAGCCCATCGAGCCCGTCGCCGGGCGCGTGCCGCTGGAGTGGATGGACGGCGGGCCGAAGCTGGAGGAGTGGCCCGGGCACGAGAAGGCCAAGTTGGCGACCCCGCTGCCCGAAGCCTGCTGGATCGCCGACGGCAGTGACCGGCTCGTGCGCATGGCGGCGGTCGCGCTGGAAGAGGCGCTCGACGAGGCGCGCATGCCGAAGCCGCCCGGCACGTGGGTGCTGCTGCTGGCGCTCGCCGACGGCGAGCCCTCCGCGCCGATCGTCGAGGTGGCGCGCAGGACGGGCTGGAACCCGCAGGCGGTCGAGGTGATTCCCGGCGGGCGCGCCTCCGCGCTGGCCGCGGTGCACCGCGCGCGCAAGCTGCTGGACGAGCGCCGCGCCGACGGCGTCGTGGTGCTGGCGGTGGATTCGCTGATCCGGCCGTCGGCGCTGCAGGCGCTCGATGCCGCGGGACGGCTGCGCTCCGAGGCGCGCCCCACGGCGCCGCACCCGGGCGAAGGCGCCGCGGCGCTGGTGATCGCCCCGTCGGGCGGCTGCCGCATCCTGTCGAGCGGCGTGGGTGAGGAGCTGACGGCGGGCACGGAAGATCCCAATCCCGCCACGGGGCTGACCGCCGCGCTGCGCGAGGCGCAGAAGGGCGCGGACCTGGACCATCGCCCGCTCTGCATCGGCGACCTGAACGGCGACCGCTATCGCTCCACCGAGTGGGCCATGGCGCAGATGCGAACGGTGGGGGCGTTGCAGCACGGCGATGCCGATGACTGGACCACCGCCGACCTGATCGGGGACACCGGCGCGGCGTCCGGCGCCATTCACCTGGCGTGGGCCGTCGACGCCATTCGCCGCGGCTACTCGCCGCAGCCGCGCGTGCTGGTGTGGGGGGCGTCCGACCTCCGCCCGCGCGCCGCCGTCGTACTGGAGGGCTGAACCCGTGCCGGCAACCTTGAACGTCAACTTCATGACGGTGGTGCACTCGGGCAGCAGCGGCATGGCCATGGCGTTCCCGGACGTGTGCAAGACGCCCGCGCCGCCGTCGCCTTCGCCCATTCCGATTCCGTACCCGAACATCGCGCAGTCGTCCGACACCGCCGACGGTTCGACCACGGTCAAGGTGGACGGCAATCCCATCATGCTGAAGTCGAGCAACTTCAGCATGAGCAGCGGCGACGAGGCCGGCGCGCTGAACGGCGTGGTGTCGAACAAGATCAAGGGCAAGGCCGCACCGGTGAACGCCAGCTTCGACGTGAAGGTGGACGGCAAGGCGGTGTTCCGGCTGACGGATCCCATGACCGCCAATGGCGGCAGCGCCTCCAACGCGCTCGCGCCCGCCGAGGTGCAGGCGCCGCAGGTGATCGCCCCCTCGGTCGCCGACTTCTGCAAGACCATGGTCGAGAAGGCCCAGGACGAAGCGGCGGGGCAGGCGGCGCTGGGGGATTCCGGCATCCACTCCAGTCACCAGGGGCCGATGAAGAAGGTGTGCGCCGAGGAGCAGGTGGTGCTCTACGTGCGCAAGACCAAGTCGTCCTGCAACAAGTGGATCGGCCAGGGCTGCGTGCCCAAGCCGCACGTGGTGCTCAACGGTTCCACGATCGACGCCGGCAATGCGTTCCAGACCAAGACTCAGAAGATGTTCGACTACCTGGTCATGATCCGCGAGGCGGAAGGCGGCCCCACGCCGCAGCTGCACGCGTTCCTCCTGCGGCAGGGCATCTCGGGCCGCGGACTTCCCACGTACGACGAACTCATCGGCGTGTCGCCCGCGCTCTTCGCCGTGGATTTCCAGGGCGTCATCGGGCACCCCGCCAAGGACGACACCTGCGCCTACCCGATCAAGGGTCCGGTGATGGAGAAGACGTACCTCGGGCTCGGCCGGCGGGCACCGGCGTACATGGACCAGGAAGGGCGCAAGAGCCATCGCATCGTCAACGACTCCGGCGCCGACTACACCGGCAAGTGGATGACGGCGGACTACGACCTGTTCGACGTCATGGCGTACGGGCCCAAGTGCAAGCGCGTCACGGGCAAGGCGTTCGAGAAGCTGCGCAAGCGCGTGAACATCGCGATGAAGTGGGACGGCATCCAGCACGGCGCGCAGGTGCACTGGATTCCCGAGCAGGATCACGGCCTGAGCAAGGAGCAGCTCGGCGTGATGGACTTCAGCAGCATGACCGACGAAGTGAGCAAGGTGCTCAAGTCCTACAACTCCAAGAAGTCGGCCGACAAGAACTCCGACACCAAGGACCTGCTCGCCACCAAGAAGAAGATCTCGGCGAACCCGGACCGGTTCATGGCGGTGATCGACAACAGTGTGACCGCGGTGTTCGGGGACGGCGCGGTGAACCTCAAGTCCGAGTCCGACGTCGTCGAGGCGCTTCTCTGCAAGGAATGCGGAGCGTAGACATGGCTGACTTCACTGCCGAAGAACGCAATGCCGTGGTGGCCGAGTACCTCCGCATCTGGGGCCAGACGATGGCGCCCGGCGGTTACGAAGGCGACCCGCACAGCTATCACGTGCTCAAGGAGCGCCTGCTCACGCTGGAGCGCGAATACGCCGACCGGCTGCCGCGCGTGGTGATGGGCGCGTGTCCGTTCACGGGCGACCTGCTCAAGCGCGCGCTCGATCCCTGGGGCATGGAAGGACCGTGGTGGTGGGCCGAGGCGGGCCCCGAGATCGACGAACCGGGCGCGCCGGACGCGTTCCGGATGTTGTCCGGCGCCGCGGACCTCAAGGGGCGCGAGCCGAGCGAGGTGGTCGAGGCGGTGCTTCCCGGACCGCCCGTGCCGTTCGTGATCCCGCGCGTGCTGAACCTGCCCGGCATGGTCGCGGTGATCGCGGCCCTCGACCTGCCCGGCGGGGACCGGCTCTACCCGATCAGCTACTGGTGCGCCGAAGAGGTGGACCCCAAGGCGCTGCACACGCCGTGGCTGCGCGCCACGTACTGGCTGCCCGACGACGGCGGCTGGATGGCGTGCAACGCCACATGGGATTTCGACCTGGCGCCGTGGATCCAGCAGGGCAAGCTCAAGTGGATCCTGCCCGGCGACGAGACCTGGCAGGTGCGCGAGGGCGTCGAGAAGTGCCCGTACCTGGAACTGCCGGGGCATCAGGGGCCGCAGATCATCGAGAAGGGCGCGCTCGAGAATGCCGACCCGCCCACGGGCGAGGCGCTGAACCCCTACGCGGACGAGTGAGCGGGGGCGGACTCAGTCCGCTCCCAGCCACACGAGGCGGAGCGGCGTGGCGCCCGCGCTGCCGCTGAGCCGCGCGAAGTAGATGCCGGCGGGCGCGGGTGCGCCGGATGCGCCGGCGCCGCGCCACTCGACCGACCGGCTCGCGGCGAGCACCCGGCTCGTCCACACGCGGCGGCCGCCGAGGTCGAACAACTCGAGCCGCGCGCCCGGCGGCGCGCCCTGCACTTCGAACCGGATCGCGCCGCGCGCCGGGTTGGGGCTCGAGGTGAGCGGGACCCGCGCGCTCGCCTGTTCCGCTTCGGCACCCGCGGTCGCCGTTCCGGGCAGCACGCGAAGCAGCCGGAAATCGCCGGGCTGGAGCACCAGGAGAAGGTGCCCGTCCGGGCTGATGGTGAGCTTGTCCCAGCCGCCGTCGTCGCGAAGGCGATGGACTCGGCGCCCGCTCTGCACGGTGAGCGTGATGGCGCGCGTGGTGACGGAGTCCGAGTTGCCCACGAATACGTGCGGCGTTCCCAGCGAGTCGGTGAAGCGTCCGATCGTGGCGCGCCCGCCGACCGCGAGCAGCACGTGGTCGGGCGAGAACGCGGTCCCGCCGCGCGGAACCGAACCCGCGTGCTGCGTGGCAGTCCAGTGCAGGCCCGCGAGCGTGTTGCCGAGCGGCGCGAGCCGCGCGTTGAGCGCCGACACCATCGCGTAGTAGGCGGTGCGTTCGCCCGTTTCCCAGGCGATCATCGCCGGCTGCCAGTCGTACTCGGCGTTGGGCGGCGGGGTCCAGTAGGTGAAGTAACCGATCCCGGTGGCGCCGCCGGCGAGCCACTGTGCGACTTCCCAGCGCAGCATGCCCTCGGTCACCTCGCGGAAGATGAAGTGCTCGACCAGCTGGACCACGCCCCAGAACGGAATGCCCTCCTCGCGCGCCACCTCGCCCATGGCGGCGATGTTCTCGGTGAGGAAGTGCTGGTCCACCGGAATCTGGAAGTCGTACTGGTTGTTGCACAGCACGGCCGGGTGCGTGGCCTCGACGTATTTCCTCAGGTACGACTCGAACGCAGCCTGCGACGGGAACGCGCCGCGCGGACCGAGCGAGTTCCACGCGGGGTGCGCGGGGTCGCGCCGGCGCAGCATCTCGAACCACTCGCCCAGGCGCGGAAAGTAGTCGGCGGGCGGCTCGTCGCCGAGGTAGTAGCCGAGGAACGCGGGATCGTCGCGGTAGCGGCTCACGATCGAGTCGGCGAGCGCGTACGTTTCGGGCCGGGCGATGAAGACGCTGTCGAGATCGTCATCGAGGAGGAAGTTGCGAAGCCCGAGCGGCCGCGTGACCTCGAGCCGGGTGACGTTGCCCGCGAAGGTGCCCGGGTCATTGAGCGCGAGCAGCGCCACATTGAGGCCCGCGCGCGCGTACTCGGCGTAGCGGGCGGCCGTGGTGAGCTCGCGCGGAGGACCCGCCCAGCCGAAGAGCGCGAAGCGCGGGAGCGCGGAGCCGTAGGGCGTGCTCGCCCGGCTCTCGGCTGCGCCCTCCCCGGCAATCGCGGCGAGCAGGAGTGCGGCGGACGCGGCTCGGCGGAGGGTGGTGAACGGGCGCATCGGGTCCCCGGCGAAGTCGTGCGAGGTGGCGGCGGATCGAAGGGGGAGAGAGTGGAGTGTGAGGCCGCGAGCGGCGTGCGGCAACGCCCGGTGCTCCTGCCCCGACGGCGGAACGCCTCGTTCCGGCGCTTCTACCGGCGCTGCTCGCGAGGTCATCCGGGGACTGAGGTGGTGCCGGAGGGGGGACTTGAACCCCCACGCTGCTTGCGCAGCTCCGGATTTTGAGTCCGGTGCGTCTGCCAATTCCGCCACTCCGGCACGAAGAGGGGCGGTCAAGCTATCGCGAGCCGGGAGGGGGCGTCAAAAGTCCGCCCACTCGCTGCGATGCTTCGGCCGCTCACCGGCAAGCAGTACTCGATCAGCCTGACGAAACTTCGTTTCCCATGCCCATCCCGGGATTCTGCGTGTCACGACACTTTTGCTTCGCTCTCACCGGGGCCGAGTGCTAGGTTCTCGTCGAGCGAAAGAAGCAGGATCCTTTTTCGAAGCTGCGCACCCCGCCGGAGGACACCCGTCATGAAGCGTTCGGTTACTCGGCTTCACGCACTGCTCATCGCGCTCGTCGCGATGACGGCGATCGCAGGAACGGCTCACGCGGCGTTTCGTGCGCCCCAGGTGAGCGTGCTGGGCGGTTCGCTGCAGTTCTTCTTCAACGGCATCGGCGAGTCCATCAACGTCGCCACGCAGCAGGACGCCACGACCAGCTGGACGCACACCTCGTCCTCGACGACGGGCTACACGATCCTGATCGAATCGTCGGGCAACGCGGCCTCCAACGCGATCGGGCTCTACAACGGCTCGGACGCTTCGCCGACCCTGTTCAACCTGCTCACGGGCGCAGCCGACGACTACTCGTTCGCCACCGCCACATTCCAGCCGGGCGGCCAGCTCACCGTCAACCGCTTCGACTCGAACGCCCTGCCGATCGGTTCGTCGGTCTATGCCGGCGTCGATCCGACGGGCTTCGGCTTCTACATCCAGGGTCCCGGCGGCACGTTCTACACGCAGGACGCGCGCAACCCGGGCGGTAATGCCCAGGCGCTCGCGTTCCAGGGCACCGGCGGCAACGCGGGCACGTGGTTCCTCTGCTTCGAGGACGCCGCGGTCAACGGCACGTCGGACCAGGACTACGACGACGCGGTCATCCTGATGGAGTCGGTCAACACGACGCCCGTCCAGAAGACCACGTGGGGCCAGCTCAAGTCGCGCATGCGGTAGTTCCGCGGCACGGCAACAACGATTCGCGAAGGGCGGCACTCCTACGAGCGTCGCCCTTCTGCTTGTCCGCCCGCGGCCACCCGCCGCGCGCCGACCTGTCCCGCCACGTACATTCCGGGTGGCGGCCCGTGTGGTTTTCCAGCATCTTCCGCGCGGCACAGGGAGTGCACAGGGAATGCTGCAGGTTCCCCGCCGACAAGGTCCCACCCTGGAGGTCCCACTCATGAAGCGCCTTCTCTCGATCCTTCTGCTGTTCCTGGTCTCGTTCGGCGTGCTCGCGCCGCCTTTCGCCGAAGCCGCCCGCGTCAAGGTCGTCCGCCGCGGCAAGCACCACCGCACCGTCGTCGTCGTCCGCCGCGGCCACCCCATCCGCCGCTCCATGCACGCGGTCGTCTATCGCCGTCCCGCCGTCGTCGTGCGCGTGGCGCCCGTTCGCTTCCTGCCGCTCGTCGCGTGGGGCGCCGTCGTGGTCGCCACGCGCCCGGCGGTGGACGCCATGGCCTGGCAGGACGCCGAGACGCTGTACGCCGAGGAAGAGTGGGCCGAGACGATCTTCGACTCCGACCAGCGCGGCACGAAGCTCTACCTCGAAGTCGTCAAGGGCCAGGTGCAGTTCGACTTCGCCGAGGTCACGTTCGAGAACGGCGACTGCCAGGTGGTGGACTTCAACTCCAAGCCGCACGGTGAGGGTTTCTACTCGCTGCTCGACTTCGCCGACGGCCGCAAGGTGGACCACGTGCGCCTGATCGCGCGCTCCAAGTCGGACGAGTCGCGCGTCGCGCTGATCATGCAGAAGTAGCGCTTCGGCTCGAGACACGCGAAACGGCCCCGGCTTCGAACGCCGGGGCCGTTTCGTTGCCGATGAGCGCTACTGCCGTCCGGCGATGATCACCGCGTCGAGGCCGCGAATCTGCAGCCGGCCGCTCAGCGAGTCGCCGCTGGCCGGCCCGCGCATGGACGTGGTCAGCGTCATGCGCAGCGCCTTGTTCGTGAACAGCGCCGCCACGCGGGCATCGTCCCCGAACGTGGACTGCACGGTGTCGGGAGCGCCGGCGACGAACTCGAGCGCCTGCACCAGCACGGGGGCCGTGCTGCGCGGGTCGGTGCTCTCGTCGCTCAGGTAGACGCGAAGCGTGTCTACGCCGGTGCCGCGCGTCGCGGAGGCGATGGTGGTCAGCGTGAGTTCCACGTCCTTCACGTCCACGACGTCGTTCATGCTCGAAAGCAGGTTCACGCTCATGTCGTCCACCAGCGCCTGTTCGCCGGTCGCCACTCCGCCGGGCAGGACGGGAACGGGACCGAACGACACGTCCTTCACGGCGGGGTCGATGTAGCTGGCGATGTCCACGGACAGCATGAGCGAGCGATCGCCACAACCGGCGGCAACGGCCGCCAGCGCGATCAGTAGCAGAACGGGAATGCGCGTGCGCATGACGGGCTCCTACCGGTAGAAGGCGAACCCGGCGCCGAGCTCGGTGCTGCGCTCGTGCGTCAGGTTGCGGCTGTGGGTGGCGACGCCGGCGTCCAGCCCGAAGCGCCCGAAGCGCAGGCCGATGCCGCCCGATGTCTGGGTCTGGCGCTGCAGGTCGCGAGACACGCCCGCGCGCAGCGCGAGGAATCCGATCCAGCGTTCCACGCCGGCGCAACCGGTGGTGCGCCCGAGTGCATCGCGCGTCGCGGCGGAGGCCAGCAGGAAGCCGGCGACCCGCGTGGTGACGGTGAGCTGTCCCGTGGCGGGAATGCGGCTGGTCCACGGCTGTCCTTCGGCGAGCGTGGTTTCGACCACATCGCCCGTGCTGTCCTCCTGGACGAGGCGCTCCCGCACCTTCCAGTTCAGCTCGGTGGCGATGTCGTTGACGGCGAAGCCCACCTCGGTGCGCCCGGCCACCAGCACGACGCCGGCGTCGAAGCCGCGCCCGAACCCGCCGTCCTCAGGAGTCGAGGTGCGCAGGCGGGAGGAGTAGGCCACGTCCACCGCGTCGTCCCCGAACAGCGTGTCGGCCGTGGTGAAGCCGGCCACGCTCTGCGCGTCGGCGTACGCGAGCCCGCGAATGAGCCGAGCGCGCACACCGCCGTAAAGGCCCGAACGCCCGCCACGCGGATCGTCGGCGGGAATCCACAACGGTTGCGCCCAGCCGAGCATGCCCTGCACCGCGGCCTGCCCGATCGCGTCGTCGGTCACCTCGTAGCGCGTGAGCGGCGCGAACGCCTCGCCGTCGATGAGCGCGCGCTGCAGCGGCGCGTTGATCGCCATGGAGTTCTCGGCGTGCACCAGCGGACTGACGCCGACGAAGGCGCGCTTGTAGCCCACGGCCAGCACGGGCAGCCGCGCGACGACGGCGTGCTCGCTGGCGTCGCGCGGGAGCAGCTGCCCCACGTCGCCCAGGTCCACGGACAGCGAGTTGCGCCCGATGGACACGCCGATGTCGTTGGACGGCGTTTCGGGCGAGCTCAGCGAGTAGTTCCACGGCATGGTCATGAGCAGGTTGGCCAGCTCGTACGCGTTGAAGTCGGGGTCGTCCGGATCGAGCACCGGCGGATTCGCGATCAGCGGCAGCGCCCCGATGGGCAGCGACATGGCGCGGCAGCCGTGCTGCGGGCGCGGCACGGCGCGGTAGGCCACGTTGACGCCTTCGGCGCCGGGGCCGCATCCGGGAACGGGCGCGCCGCCCATGCCGAGCCGGCGCGCGCTCATGAACTGGGCGTGGGAATCGGCGGGGAGCATCGCGAGCAGGAACGCCGCGAGCAGAAGCCACCGTGAAGCGTGGAGGAAGCGGAACATGGAACACCCCTCTCCGGGGGTGGCCGCCGGTCCGCCCGTCCGGGCGGGCCCTGTGGAGTCGTCCGGTTCGGCGCTTCCCCTCGTGGCCGTCCGAACACGCAAGGGGGGAGCCAGTCCGCCGTCCGCCGCGCCGCTGGAGCGGGTGCGATGGCCCGCCGTCGGCGCCGCGCGCGAGGGCCTTCGGAAAGGCGCTCGCAACCGTCGAACTCGCTCGCATTTCGTGTAGCATGCGCCGTCGTCCCAACGCCCAAGGAGGAGTCATGGATCCGAAAGTCCTGGAGTCGGCCCGTGCCGCGTTTCCCACCGGCAGCGGCGCGCTCACGCTAGGTGCACTGCTGCACGGGGGAGAATGCAATGCCGAGCCCACCGCCACGCTGCCGCTCGCCATGGCCAACCGCCACGGCCTGATCGCGGGCGCGACCGGCACGGGCAAGACCAAGACCCTCCAGCTGCTTGCCGAGCAGTTCTCCGCCGCCGGCGTTCCCGTGTTCCTGGCCGACCTCAAGGGCGACCTGTCGGGCATCGCCGTCGCGGGAGAGCCCAACGACCGCATCAGCCAGCGCGCGAAGGACACGGGCTACGCGTGGAAGGGCGCCGGCCATCCGGTCGAGTTCCTCAGCCTCACCGGGCGCGGCGGGGCGCAGCTTCGTGCGACCGTGTCGTCGTTCGGGCCGCTGCTGCTGTCGCGTGTGCTCGAGCTCAACGAGACGCAGTCGAGCGTGCTGGCCATGGTCTTCCAGTATTGCGACGACAAGAAGCTCCCGCTGCTCGACCTGTCCGACCTGCGCGCGGCGCTGCAGCACCTCACGGGCGACGGCGCGGCCGAGCTCGAGGCCTACGGCGGCATGAGCAAGGCCAGCGTGGGAGTGCTCCTGCGCGAGATGGTCGAACTGGAGCAGCAGGGGGCGGGCGCGTTCTTCGGCGAGCCGGAGTTCGACCTCGACGACCTGACCGTCGTGCGCGACGGGCAGGGACTGATCAGCGTGCTGTCGCTGCGCGACGTGCAGGACAAGCCGGCGCTGTTCTCCACGTTCATGATGTGGATGCTCGCGCGGCTCTATCACGAGCTGCCCGAGGTGGGCGACGTGGACCGCCCCAAGCTGGTGTTCTTCTTCGACGAGGCGCACCTGCTGTTCGACTCGGCCAGCAAGGCGTTCCTCGACCAGGTCGAACAGGTCGTGCGCCTGATTCGCTCCAAGGGCGTGGGCGTGTGGTTCGTCACGCAGAGCCCCAAGGACGTTCCGGCCGACGTGCTGGGACAGCTCGGCAACCGCGTGCAGCACGCGCTGCGCGCGTTCACCCCGGACGACGAGAAGGCGCTGCGCGCCGCGGCCCGTACGTTTCCCAAGACCGACTTCTACGACGTCGAGGAAGTGCTCACCACGCTCGGTACGGGTGAGGCCTTCGTCACGGTGCTCGCGCCCAACGGCGCGCCCACGCCGCCGTTCGCCGTGCGCATGATTCCGCCGGGCTCGCGCATGGGCCCGTTGAGTGAGGGCGAGCTGGTGAGTGCGTTGTCCGCTTCGCAGCAGGTCGCGGAGTACGCGCAGGCGGTGGATCGCGACAGCGCGCGCGAGATGCTGGCGCGCCGCATGGCGCCGCCCGAGAGCGCCGCGCCCGCCGCGCCGCAGGGGCAGGCGTATCCGCCGATCGACCAGCCCGACGCGGGCGCACGAGCGGCCGAAGTCGTGGGCGGCGCCGCCGCCATGGTGGGCGCGGCGCTCAACTCGCCCGTGGGCCGCCAGGTGGCGCGCACGCTGGTGAGCACGGTCACGCGCGGGCTGCTGGGCGCGCTCCTGGGCACGCCGCCGCGCCGCCGCCGGCGCTGATCGCTGGCGCATGAAGCAGGCGAGGAACTGGCTGGCGCCCGTCGGGGCGGCGCTCGCGGCGCTCTGGCTGCACTGGGGCGACCTGTACGCGCCGTTCTTCGCCGACGACTGGCTGTTCCTGGACGCGACGCGGAACCGGTCGCTCGGGGAGGCGCTCACGGCGGCCGACCCGATCGGCAACTTCTCGCGGCCACTCGCGCGCCAGTTCTGGTTCTGGGTGCTCGACCGCGCGGGCGGGGGGGACGCGTTCGTCTTCCACGCCGCCAACCTGGCGCTGTTCGTGGGCGCGGTGCTGCTGCTGGGCGCGCTCGCGATGCGCGAGGCGGGGCCGCGCGCGGCCGCCATCGCCTGCGCCGGGTTCGCGCTCACGTCCGCGGCCGACGTGCCGCTGCGCTGGGCCAGCGGCAGCCAGGACCTGCTCGCGCTGGTGTTCGCCCTGCTCGCGCTGCTGCTCGCCGATCGCCGTCCGGTGTGGGGCGCGCTCGCGCTGCTCGCGGCGCTGCTCTCCAAGGAGACGGTGCTGCTCACGCCGTTCGTCGCGCTGGCGCTGGTGCGCCGTGGCGAGAGGGACTGGGCGGGCGCCGCGCGCCGAACGTGGCCGATGTTCGCCGCGCTCGCGATCTGGGCGATCAGCGCGGGCTCGCGCGGCTTCGCGCACACGTTCTCCGCGGGCGCGGCGTCGTCCTCCGCCGGCGCGGCGAGCGTGTTCGCGGCGCTGCTCGCGTTCGCCCGATCGTGGACCGGCGTCGAGTGGGCGAACGGCGCGATGCCGTACGTGCTTCCCGGCGCCGCGATCCTGGTGGCCGCGGCGGCAGCGCTGGTGCTGGTCCCGGGCCATGCGCCGCGCGAATCCGGCGCGAAGCCGGCCCGCGCGCCGGCCACATTCGGCGCCGGCGCGTGGCCGGCCGGACTCGTGTGGGTGCTCGCGGGAGCGTTGCCCGTGGCGGCGGTGGCCGCCATCTGGAGTTCGTACTACTTCCTGTTCGCCATCGCGGGCGCTTCGTTCGCGCTGGGCGCGCTGCTCGCGCGCGTACCCGCGTGGGCGGGGGCGCTCGTGGTGCTGGCGCTGGGTTCGGGCTCGGCCTACGCGCGCGGAATCACCGGGTTCGCGCCCGCGCCCGATGCGTGGAGCGCCGTGTCACACGTCAACCGCCACTACGTGACGGACGGAGCGGGGCAGTCGCTCGGCCTGCTCTTCGAGATGCGGCGGCTTCATCCCACACTTCCCTCGGGCACGACGGTGTTCTTCTCCGGGCTCCCGGCCTGGGTGGCGTTCCAGGCCGGCGACGGTCCGCTGCTGCGCGTGGCTTACCGCGACAGCAGCCTGCGTTCCCACTACCTCGCGGACATGAATCTCGAACGCGCCCGGCGCGGGCCGTGGCGGATCGTCGCCTACGATCCGGCCACCCAACGGCTGAGCGACACGAGCGGCGATCCGCTCACGCTGGCGAACGTGGCGCTCAGCATGATGGTGCGCGACCGACTCGACGCGATGGACGCCGCCCTCGTGATAGCGCGTGACCGCGGGCAGCTCACCTCGAACGCCGAATACGTCGAGGCTTTCCGGCTCTGGGAGCGGGGCGATCACGCCGGCTCGTCAGCGCGATTGCGCGAGCTGGGGTTCGAGCCCGGGACGGACGCCGGCGAGCTGCGCACCGAGGCCATGCGGCAGGTGACGCTGGGGGACACCGCGCGCGCCGCCGCCATGATGACCGGGGCGCGCGCGCGGTTCGCGCTCGATCCGCACGTGCACGGCATCCTCGCCGACGTGTGGCTGCCGTCCGAGGGATCGCGCGGCAGCGCGGTGCTCGAGGCGTACGCGGCGCGCGCGCTGGCGCCCGAGTTCTCGTACAGCTGGCGGCGCTGGGCGTCGGTGCAGATTCTGTACGGCCATCCGGCCGAAGCCGTGCTTTCCCTGAAGCGCTACTTCGCGCTCGCGCCCGAAGCGAGGGCCCAGGATCCGGAGGCGGTCGAGTGGTTGGAGCGGCTGTCCCGGAACGGTGGAGCGGGACTCCCGTGAGACGCTCGTTTGACGATGCACCGGCCGTAGTGTAAAAACACCCGGCCCGAAAAGACTTCGGTGGGGCTGTAGCTCAGCTGGGAGAGCGCTTGACTGGCAGTCAAGAGGTCGACGGTTCGATCCCGTTCAGCTCCACCATTTCGAAATAGCGCGCCCGGGACCCTCGTGTCCCGGGTTCCGCGCCCCCGGCCGGACCGGGCGGTCCATCCCGCCACGGTAGGGGCGACCGCCCCGTCCAGCCCGACAGGAGGTTT
>JADLGX010000053.1 GCA_020849095.1 Candidatus Eiseniibacteriota bacterium | reverse complement strand
GCACCGAGGGGTTGGCCTCGAAGCTCGCCGCGATCGTGTGGCCGGCCGTGACGTTGGTGAACGTGTAGCTGCTCACCGCGCCCACGCTGACCGCGTCCACCAGCACGTCGAGCGTGTGGAAGCCGGAATCCGCCGTGATCGTGAACGCCTGGCTCGCGCCGTGATCCACGCTGACCGCGCCCGAGGGGCTGATGCTGCCGCCCGCGCCCGCGCTGGCGGTGATCGTGTACGTGTCGATCGCGAAGCTGGCCGAGATGGTGTGGCTGGCGGTCACGTTGGTGAACGTGTAGCTGGTCACCGCGCCCACGCTGACCGCATCCACGAGCACGTCCGCCACGTGGTAGTTGGCGTCCGGCGTGATCGTGAACGCCTGGTTCGCGCCATGGTCCACGCTGACCGCGCCAGAGGGCGAGATGCTGCCGTTGGCGCCCGCGCTGGCCGTGATCGTGTACGTGTCGATCGCGAAGCTGGCCGAGATGGTGTGGTTGGCCGTCACGTTGGTGAACGTGTAGCTGGTCACCGCGCCCACGCTGACCGCATCCACCAGCACGTCGGCCACGTGGTGGTTGGCGTCCGGCGTGATCGTGTAGGCCTGGCCGCCGCCGTCGTTCACCAGCGTGACGCCGGCCGGGGCGATGCTGCCGTTGGCGCCGGACGAAGCGGTCAGCGACCACTGGCCGATCGTGAAGTCCGCGTCGCTGGCATCCGCGCCCGCATTGCCCGCCGGGTCGTGCGCCGTCACGCGCACGCGCACCTGCGAGGAGGCGACCGCGGGAATCGTCCAGGCGAACGAGCCGGAGTTGGCGATGCCCGTGGCGATCGCGTTGGGGTACGTCGCGCCGCCGTCGGTGGAATACGCGAGGTCCACGTCCGTCACGGAGACGTTGTCCGTGGCCGTCCAGGTGATGGCGTGCGTCGAACCCACGGCCCAGAACTCGGCACCGTTGGGAGCGCTCACGGTGACGACCGGCAGCACGTTCTCGATCGCCACGCTGGCGGCGGTGCCCACCGACGAGGAGAGGTCGGCGTTGTCGCAGTCGCGAAGGACGGTCTCGGTGAGGGTGACCGTGCCCGTGCCGCTCGTGTCCGAACTGCTCACGGGAATCGTGAACAGCGTTCCGGTCAGCGCCACGTTGTTGCAGGGCGCGCCCAGGATGGTGCCGTCCACCGAGTACGAACCGCCGCCGTTGTCCATGACGTTCATCACGGTGGTGGCGCCGCTCGAGTCGAGGTAGTTGCCCTCGAGAATACCGGCCGTGCCGCCCGTCAGCGTCAGTCCGCCCGACAGCTGGAACGTGACGTGGAAGAGCCGGTTGGGCGTCGCGTCGGTGCGCGTGATGGTGACCGGCACGCTCAGCGACGGGGTCGCGGTGGAGATGGTGCCGGAAGGCGAGCCGGCGTTGATCACGGTCTGGGCGTTCGCGAACGCGGCGCTCGACAGCAGCACCAGGGTAGTCGCCACCGCAGCCTGGAACGCGCGCCCGGCGAGTGCGAGAGCGGCGCGTACGCCCTTCAGGATCGGCGAGCGGACGAGGTCCAGTCGGTCGGCGGAAGACAGGCGCGGCGTGTTCAAGGCGGGACCTCGTGAGGGGGTGCGCGATCGGACCAGGCTCGACGGCGGGGGGATGGCGCTGCCCCCGGGAGGCCGGACGGCGGCGGCCGGAGGAAGCCGGCTCGATTGTCGGTGTTGGCACTTGGATACGGCAAGGAAAAGTCCGCCGAAAATCGCGAATCGGGCGCGCGTTTTGGAGGGAGCGCGCGGGTTTGGTCCCACGCAACCCGGCGGGGGACGCTTCGCCCCCGGGCGGCGCTCAGCGCACGAGGGTCACGCGCGCGTGCCGCACCTGCGTTCCGCAGCGCAGCGACGCCAGGTACACCCCGGGCGGCAGGGCCTGCCCCGCGCGGTCGTTCCCGCTCCAGGCGCACTCCCGGCTGCCGCGGCCGAGCGCATTCCGGTGCACGGTCCGCCCCTGGAGGTCGCGAACGGTCAGTTCGCCGTCCGCGGCCAGCGGGGCGAGGAACTCGAACCGGAAGGGACCGGCCGCGGGATTCGGGGAGGGCACGAGCGCGAAGTGGCCGCCCCCTCCCGCCGGCCCCGCGTCAAGCACGGGCATGGGAACGCCGATGCCGACCATGGCGCCGTTGACGTTCACGCTTCCAATGGTGATGCCGCCGTCGGCGAACTCGAGCCCGGGCCCGAAGGACAGGCCGGTGCGCCCGGTCGTGCTGCCGGCGAGGAACCGCAGGCGGTAGATGGGCCCCGGACCGGTGACGCTCACCGGACCGCAGAGCATGGACACCGAGATCGTGTCCAGTCCGCCGCCGGCGCCGAACTTGTGGAACGTGGTGCCGCAGGCGGCGGAGATGAGCGTGTCGATCTGGCTGCGCAGCGGCGAGAGCTGCACGGGCGTGAGCATGGCGGGGTCGTACACCACCACGGCCCGGAACGCGTTGAACGCCGAGCCGGACTCGATGACGCGCAGCTTCACGTCCACGAACGCGCCCGGCGCCACGCTCTGCACCGCGGGCGTGAGCTGCAGCGTCACTCCGGCGCGAGCGCGCGGCGCACCCGCCGTCGCCAGCGCCACGACGCACAGCACGGCCAGAGGGGAAATCGCGCGAGGATGCCGGATCAAGGAGGAACTCCCATGCGTGCCCGGGCGGGACACGCTCCGCCTCATTTTCCCGAGGGCCCGAAGCCGCCGGCAAGCGATTTCGCGCGGGGCATTCGCCCCAGGTGCGCGTCAGTCCGGCTTGCGGGTGCCGTCGTCGTCGATGAGCGGACGGATGGCGGGCGTCTTGGTGTCGTCGAACTGCCCGCTGCGCGCCGCCCAGACGTAGGCGAGCACGGCCGCGAACACGACCAGGAGAGCGAGCGGAAGCACGATGTAGATGACGGTCATCGGGTGGCCTCGTCGAACGTGCGCCCCCGCCACGCGATCCAAACCACGGTGACGGAGCTGGTGGGCATCATGATGGCGGCCACGAGCGGGTTGATGTACCCAAGATACGCCAGGGCGACGCCGAGCACGTTGTAGAGAATCGAGATGGTGATGCCCAGGCGGATGATCCCGAGCGAGCGGGCGGCTCCCGTCGTGAGCTCCACCAACGGGGCCAGGCCGCTCCGGGCCAGGAACACGTCGGCCGCGGCCAGGCAGGCCTCGGCGCCGCCCTTCACCCCGACGCCCACGTCGGCGCGCGCGATCGCGGCCGCGTCGTTGACGCCGTCCCCCACCATCACCACCGTGCCGCTGCCCGACAGCGCCTCGATCTCGGCCAGCTTGTCCTCGGGCGAGGCGCCGCCGCGGCAGTCCGCGGGGGCAAAGCCGAGCCTCTCGCCCACCGACTCCACCACCGCCGGCGCGTCGCCGGACAGCAGGCGCAACTTCCAGCCCCGCGCCCGGAGCGCGGCCAGCGACTCGGCGGCGTCGGACCGCAGCGCGTCGCCGAACGCGGCGCGGCCCACGACCACGCCGTCCTCGGCGACGAGCACCGGCGTCAGCGTGCGGTCGGCGCCGGCGGCGGCGAGTCCTTCGGGATCAGCGGCGCGGGAGAGCACGAACGCCGGGGAGCCGATCACCAGGTCGCGCCCGCCGGCGCGGCCCTCGAGCCCGCCGCCGATCGTGCTGCGCACGTCCGCGGACTCGGCCGGGGTCATGTCCGGCCATGCGGCCGCGAATCCCGCGGCGAGCGGGTGCGACGAGTGCCGCTCGAGCCCGAGCACGCGCGCGCGCGCATCGTCGGGCCCCTGCCATTCGGCGAGCGTGCTGCGTCCCTGGGTGAGCGTTCCGGTCTTGTCGAGCACCATCACTCCGGGACGGGCGAGCGACTCGAGCGCGTCGCCGCCCTTCACGAGGATGCCGCGGCGCGCGGCGCGCCCGATGGCCACCGTGATGGCGAGCGGCGTGGCGAGCGCCAGCGCGCACGGGCACGTGGCGATCATGAGCGCGATGGCGTTGTCCATGGCGCGCGTGGGATCGATCGCGTACCAGCGCCACAGCGTGATCGCCGCCAGCACGAGCACCGCCGCCACGAATCGCCCGGCGAGCTTGTCGGCGGTGCGCACGACCGGCGCGCGGCGCGACGCGCTGCGCTCGACTTCGCGCAGGATCTGCCCCACGCGCGACTCCTCCCCGGCGCGCTCCACCCGCACGCGCAGCGTGGCGCCGCGGTTGATGGTGCCGGCGAAGACCGGATCTCCCGGCCCGACGGCCTGCGGGACGGACTCGCCCGTGAGCAGCGCCTTGTCGATCTCGGAGTGCCCCTCGTCCACCACGCCGTCGCCGGCGAGCGCGTCGCCGTGGCGCACCTCGAGGATCATGCCGGGCACCAGCGCCTCGGCGGGCACCTCGCGCACCTCGCCGTTCTCGACGACGCGGGCGATGGAGGGCGACAGCGAGTGCATCAGCTCGGAGGAGTCCACGGCGGCGCGCTGCGCGCGCGTCTGCAGGAAGCGTCCGCACAGCAGCAGGAACACCAGCGTGACCACGCCGTCGAAGTAGATGGGCCCGCTGTCGGCGAACGTGTTGACCACGCCGTGCGCGAACGCGCCGCCCAGCGCGATCGCGATGGGCACGTCCATGTGGAACGTGCGCGTGCGCAGCGACGACAGCGCGCCCACGAAGAACGGCCGCGCGGGCCAGATCATGGTGGGCACGGACAGCACCATGCTGATCCAGCGGAAGTAGCGCATGAACGCCCCTTCCATTCCGCCGGGCCCCCAGCCGCTGTAAATGGCGACGGCCGCCAGCATGACGTTCATCGAGATGGCACCCGCGACTCCGATCATGACGAGCGCCTCGCGGTCCTCCTTGCGGCGCAGCGCGTCGGCGCGCGCCCCGCGGAACGGGTGCGGGCGGTAGCCGAGCGTGTCGAGGAAGCGCGCCGCCGACGCGAGCGTGGCGGTCTCGGGATCCCACGCCAGGCGCACGATGCCGCGGCTCAGGTCGAGTTCCGCGCTCGCCACGCCGGGCACGGCGATCGGCGTGCGCTCGACCAGCCACACGCACGAGGCGCAGTGCACTCCTTCGAGGTAGAGGTCGGTCTCGCGCAGGCCGTCGACGCGCGTCCGCACCCAAAGCTGCTGGAACGCCTCGTGATCGAACTCGTCGTAGGCGCGCCCGGTGGCGGCCACCGCGAGATTCCGGCGCTCCGACATGTCGTAGTAGCGCTCGAGCCCGGCGTCGTGCAGCACCTGGTACGCCATCTGGCAGCCCGAGCAGCAGAACTGCGGCGGCTCCGGCGCGACGAGCGCGGCGGGCACCGGCAGTCCGCAGTGCGTGCAGAGCACGCCCTCGGCGCTCACCGCGCGCGGGGTGTCAGCGACCGACATGAGCTTCGGTGCGCTCGCATTCGGTGCAGCGCGCGCCGATGGGCGACAGGTGGAACCGTCCGCCGATCGTGGCCAGCCCCAGCACGACCAGCGTGACGGCGGTGAACAGCGGCAGGTGGCGGCGCAGCGGGCCGAACGCGCCCTGCGCGGCCACGCCGAGCCCCGCCATGATCGGCACGGTGCCCAGCCAGAACGCCGCCATCACCACGAGCGCGCCGGTGATGGAGCCGGTGCCCGCCGCCGTCGCGACGTAAACCCACAGCCACCCGCACGGCAGCAGCGTGGTGACCAGGCCCACCGCGACCGCGCGCACGACGGGCGGCTGGGCGTGCACGGCGCGCATGACGCCGGCGAATCGATCGCGCAGGAAAGAAGGCGTGCCCCCGTGCGGCAGCCGGACGCCCGCCGCGTTGAGCAGCGACGCCAGCCCCCACACCACCATCACCGCGCCGGCCGCTACGGCCGCGGTGCGGTGCAGACCGGCGCCCGCGCCGGCGGTGTCGAGCGTGTGGCCGAGCGCGCCGGCCAAGGCGCCGAGCGCCAGGTACGACAGCAGCCGCCCGGCGTTGTAGGCCACGTGCGCCCACGCCTGCCCGCGTCCGCCCTGCCCCGCGTAGAAGCACACGAAGCCGCCGCACATGCCCGCGCAGTGCGGGCTGCCCAGCAGGCTCGCCAGGAGCACCGAGCCGGCGATCGCGATCAACGCGCGGCGCCCCCCGCCACGTCCACACGAAGCGACTGCGTGAACAGCAGCGAATCGCGGCGCGCGGTCACGCGCACCTCCCAGAGCCCCGGCCGCGGAAGCGGCAGGTCGCCTTCGTACCGCCCCGGTTCGATGTGATCGAGATCGCCCGGCACGTGGTGAAGCGCGTCCACGTTGTTGATCGCCTCGATGTGCACGGCCGCATCGTTCACGGGCTCACCCGTGGAATCGGCCAGCGTCACGGTGAGCCGCGCGCCCTGCGGCGACAGCGGGCCGAACGCCACTTCGGCGTTCCAGCCCAGCGCCACGTCGGCGCGCGCCTGGGCCATGGTCGAGTCCCAGGCCACCGCCTTGCGGTAGTAGTCCGGCTCGATCGCGGTGATCGTGGGATCGCGCGTCTCCCACAGCAGGTACATGTTCGCTCCCACCGTGATCGCGAGCACGCCCACGATGGCGATGGGCCACATGGCTCCCGGTTTCAATGGCTGCTCCCCGCGGCCGGCTTCTCCGCTTCCTCGTGCCCGGGACGCTCGCCGCCCTCGCGGCGCCCGTCGCCGTCGGCCGGCCCGGGCAGCCGGTGCAGGTAGGTGCGCTTGAAACCGTGACCTTCGTCGATGTGGAACATGACACGCCGCTCGCCCGCCGCGAACGACGAACGCGGCGACACGATGAACAGCGTGGTCGTGAGCGAGTGCCCGCCCGTGACGGGGAACGGATTGATGGGCGCGATGAGCTGCGCGTCGGGCGAGCCCGACAGCTCGATCTTGTAGGCGCGCGTGTCCCGGTTGCGGTTCGAGAACTTGAAGCGCACCTGGTTCACGACGGTGCCGTCCTCGCGCAGCTGATAAGGCGTGCCCAGGCTGCGCAGCACCGTGACCTCGGTGGTGGCGCGGTTCTCGAGATTCCAGACGAACAGTCCCATCGTCACCAGCAGCGCGATCGGGTACAGGATCACGCGCGCGCGCAGTCCGCGCTTGGGCCGGCCGGTGAGTTCGGCCTGCGTGCCGTAGCGGATCAGCCCCGCCGGCTGGCCGATGTTGGTCATGATCTCGTCGCAGGCGTCTATGCACTGCGTGCAGTGGATGCACTCCATCTGCAGCCCTTCACGGATGTCGATGCCGGTCGGGCAGGTGCGCGAGCACATGCCGCAGTCGATGCAGTCGCCCGCTCCGGGCGCGCGGTCCACGGTACCCTTGGAGCGCGGCTCGCCGCGGTCGGGATCGTAGATGACGATCAGCGAGTCGCGGTCGAACAGCGCCGTCTGGATGCGGCCGTAGGGACAGGCGATCAGGCAGGTCTGCTCACGGAACCAGGTGAAGTCGATGAAGATCGCCAGCGCGGTTCCCGCCATGACGAGGAACGCGACCGGGTGTTCCTTGGGCGAGCCCTGCACCCACCGGACCAGCTGGTCGATCCGGACGAAGTAGGCCAGGAACGTGTGCGCGAGGAACATCGCGAGCAGGCCGTAGATGGCGTACTTGGCCAGTCGCACCCTATGAATGCCGCCGGCGCGGTCGAGCCGCATGGAGCCGCGGAACCCGCCCTCGAGCGCGCGCTCGATGGGCCGGAACAGGAACTCCATGTAGACGGTCTGCGGGCAGGCCCACCCGCACCACACCCGGCCGTAGATCGCCGTGACCAGGAAGATCATGATCACCGTGCTCACGAACAGCAGCATGAACAGCAGCGTGTCGGTGGGCAGGAACGTCGTGCCGAACAGCGTGAACTCGCGATGCGGGAAGTCCAGCAGGATGAGCGGCTTTCCGCCCATCTTCAGGTACGGGATCGCGAAGAACACGAACATCAGGACATAAGCCAGTACGCGGCGGCGAGTCCACCACGAGCCCGGCGACGGACGCGGACGGATCCACCTTCTGGATCCGTCCGCATTCAACGTCGACAGGACTCGCTCAGGCGCCTGCACCGGCTGGGGATGGACAGCCACGTGAGTCTCCTTCGGGAGCGGCCCGGGAAACTTCTGTTGCGGAGTCGGCTACTTCACTGCGCCCGAATCGGCCCCGGCCGGCTGGCCGTCGGGAGTCATCAGGATGCCCTGCGGTTCCTTCGCCACGGCGGGCTTGGTGCCCCGGAGCGTGGTGATGTAGGCCGCGACGTTCGCGATCTGGTCGGGCTTAAGCGTCGCCGCCCAGGTGGGCATGCCCTTTTCGGGAACGCCCTTCGTGATCGTCGTCAGGATGGCCTTGGGACTGTTGCCGTGAATCCAGTAGTCGTCGGTCATGTTGGGACCGATG
The DNA here is from genome assembly GCA_020849095.1 of Candidatus Eiseniibacteriota bacterium. Taxonomy (GTDB): domain Bacteria; phylum Eisenbacteria; class RBG-16-71-46; order RBG-16-71-46; family RBG-16-71-46; genus CAIXRL01. The sequence continues at coordinate 4,698 of JADLGX010000053.1, read as the reverse complement.
TTGCCGCCGCCGTCCATGTTGTGGCACGGCGAGCAGGTGGTGGCGAAGACGACCTTGCCGGCTTCGAGCTTGGCGGGATCCGCCAGCGCGGCCGCCATGGCGCCCTCGTCGATGGCCGCTTCGGCCTGCTGCTCGGGGGAGCCGTAGAGCTCCTGGGCCTTGGCCATCTCGTCTTCGTACAGCGCCTGACGGCCCTTGCCCGATCCGACTCCCGGGATGACGTTGAGGAAGTAGATGATGGACCAGATGATCGTGGCCCAGAAGATGACGTTCCACCACGTCGGCAGCGGATTGTCGTACTCCTGGATGTCGTCGTACTTGTGATCCATCAGGCGATCTTCATCGCGCGGTGTGCTCATGACCGGGTTTCCTCCTCCGGCTGGCCGGTGGGATCGTCTTCGAAGGGCAGGCGGGCCGCCGCGTCCTGCGCCGGCTTGGCGCCGGGACGGAAGATGGCCCAACAGATGCCGAGAAATGCGAGCACGAACAGGATCAGTGCGATCTCGGCGTAACCCGCCAGACCGGCCTGTCCCATCACGTCGCTGAGGCGCATGTCACTGCCCCCCGGCCGGAAGCCGCGCTGCCGCGACTTCGTTCGCCTTCTTGATGTCCACACCCAGGCGCTGCAGGTAGGCAACCAGCGCGGTGATCTCCTTGTCCGCGAGCCCGGTCAGGTTGGGATCGGTGGACTCGATGTCCGCGGCGACTTCGGCCGCCTGCGTCCGCGCCGCTTCGATCGCCGCGCCATCCTTGATCAGCTCGCCGTAAGGCACGCCCAGCATGGCCATCGCATCCACGTGCTTCTGGATGGTGTTGAAGTCCAGCTTCTGGGTGAGCAGCTCGGGATAGGCCGGCATGATGGAGTTCGGCGTGACCGCGCGCGGATCCTTCATGTGGTTCACGTGCCACAGGTTGTTGTACTTGCCGCCTTCGCGCGCGAGATCCGGTCCGGTGCGGCGCGAGCCCCAGAGGAACGGATGGTCGTACACGAACTCGCCCGGCTTGGAGTATTCGCCGAAGCGCTCCGTCTCGTAGCGGAACGGACGGATCATCTGCGAGTGGCAATTGAAGCAGCCCTCCCGCTGGTAGATGTCCCGGCCCGCCAGTTCGAGCGGCGTGTAGGGCCTGACCGACGCGATGGTCGGGATGTTCGTCTGGATGAGGAACGTGGGGATGATTTCGAAGAGCGACGCCACGATCACCGCGACGGTGGTCCACACCGTGAACAGGATCGGGAGCGCTTCCCAGCGCCGGTGCCCGGCGACGCTGAAGCCGGCGAACACGTTCTTGCCGGACTCGCCCGGCTTGCGCTCGAGCGGAGCGGCCTGGATGACGGGCTCCTCGTACTTGGCCGGACGCGACTGCCAGGTCTTGAGGATGTTCCAGCCGAAGATCACCATGCCGGCCAGATAGAGCGTGCCACCGGCCACGCGCATCCAGTACATGGGCATGAGCTTCATCGTGGTCTCGATGAAGTCGGGATACTGCAGGCGGCCGGTCTCGTCGAAGGCGCGCCACATGAGGCCCTGCTGAACGCCGGCGGAGTAGATGGCGGTCGCGTAGAGGATCATGCCGAACGTGGCGATCCAGAAGTGCACCTCGGCCAGCTTGTTGCTGTAGAGCTTGGTCTGGTAGAGGCGCGGCAGCAGCCAGTACACCATGCCGAACGTGAGGAAGCCGTTCCAGCCCAGCGCGCCGGTGTGCACGTGCGCGATGATCCAGTCCGTGTAGTGCGCGAGCGCATTGACCGACTTCACGCTCAGCATGGGACCTTCGAACGTGCTCATCATGTACGCCGTGACGGCGACCACGAAGAACTTGAGGATCGGGTCCTCGGCGACCTTGTTCCAGGCGCCGCGCAGCGTGAGCAGGCCGTTGACGCCGCCGCCCCACGACGGCATCCACAGCATGACCGAGAAGATCATGCCCAGCGTGGAGGCCCATTCGGGCAGCGCGGTGTAGTGCAGATGGTGCGGGCCGGCCCAGATGTACATGAAGACCAGCGTCCAGAAATGCATGATGGACAGCCGGTACGAGAACACGGGGCGGTTCGCGGCCTTCGGCATGAAGTAGTACATGAGGCCGAGGAACGGCGTGGTCAGGAAGAAGGCCACGGCGTTGTGGCCGTACCACCACTGCATGAACGCGTCCTGGACTCCCGCGTACATCGAGTAGCTCTTGAACGGACCGGCGGGCAGCGACAGGTTGTTGAAGATGTGCAGGATCGCGACCGTGATGATGGAGGCGATGTAGAACCAGATCGCCACGTACAGGTGGCGTTCACGCCGGCGCGCGATCGTCATGAAGAAGTTGACCGCGAAGATGACCCAGACGACCGCGATCATGATGTCGATGGGCCATTCGAGTTCGGCGTATTCCTTGGACTGCGTGAAGCCCAGCGGCAGGGTGATGGCGGCCGCGACGATGATGAGCTGCCAGCCCCAGAAGTGCGCGGCGCTCAGCGCGTCCGAGAACATGCGCGTCTTGAGCAGACGCTGCGACGAGTAGTACACGCCGGTGAAGATGGCGTTCCCGGCGAACGCGAAGATCACCGCGTTCGTGTGGAGAGGGCGCAACCGGCCGAACGACAGCCACGGCACCACGTTGAGGGAAGGAAGGACGAGCTGCGTGGCGGCGATGAGGCCCACCAGCATGCCGACCAGACCCCAGACGAATGTCGCGACCAGAAACTTCCGGACGATCGCGTCGTCGTACTTGAAGGAGTCGAGCTGCGCGTTCATGACGGCTCCCGATCGAGAATCGACTGACCCGCGTTCCGCGGGCGTGAACAGCGGGCACCTGACCAGCCGCGCTCCCGCGCGACCGCCTCGGGCTCGCCCCAAGCGAAACAACGGCGTTCCTCTGTCCCGCTGACCCGGGATGAAAGCAACCGCCGTCGTTCGAACGTGTGGAGAGCAACGAAGATGCAGGCGTCCGCCCTACACAGGGCAACTGGCGGGCCAGCGACGGCGGGAGTTGAGGCGAGGCGCGAGGTGCGGGGCCCAGCGGGTTGCCGTTCAACGAGATGAAATCGTTTGCACGGTCCACCTTCGCCCATCGGCAGGCAGGGGATTTCCTGACGATAACCTGTCACTTCGTCAGGGCCGTGACGGGATGTCCGTTGATTGCCCAGCCGGGGAGAGCCGCCTGGACCGCCCGTCAGCCGCGCGGCACCTCGGCGTCGCGGCCGGCGCCCACGGAAACGCGCGCGATGGGCACCCCCACCTCGCGCTCGATCCACTCGAGGTACTCGCGCGCGGGTGCGGGCAGCGCCGCCCAGGTGCGCACGGACTCGGTGCTCGACTTCCAGCCCGGGAACGACCGCCAGACCGGCTTCGCGCGCTCGAGCTGGCGCGTGGACGAGGGGAATCCCTCCACCGCGCGCCCGTCGATCTCGTAGCCGACCGCCACGAGGATCTCGTCGAACTCGTCGAGCACGTCGAGCTTGGTGACGACGAGCCGGGTGAGTCCGTTGACGCGGGCGGCGTAGCGCAACGCGGGCAGGTCGAGCCAACCACAGCGGCGGGGCCGGCCGGTGGTCGCGCCGTACTCCTCTCCCGCCTCGCGCAGGCGCGCCGCTTCATCCTCGGGCATCTCGGACGGAAAGGGACCGTTGCCCACGCGGGTGGCGTACGCCTTGGTGACGCCCACCACCTCGGTGACGACCGAGGGACCCAACCCGACGCCGAGCGGCGCGCCCGCGGCGCTCGCGGGCGACGAAGTGACGTACGGATACGTGCCGTGGTCCACGTCGAGCAGCGTGCCCTGTGCCCCTTCGAGCAGGACGCGCCGTCCGGCGCCGAGCGCGTCGAAGAGCTCGAGCGACACGTCGCACACGAGCGGGCGCAGCCATTCGACCAGCGGCTGCAGCTCGGCGAACAACGCGGCGCCGTTCATGTCCGCGAGCGGGGCCGCGGCCTCGGGAAACTCGAGGCGCAGGCGCGACAGGTTTCGATCCACGCGCGACTCGAACCACTCGCGATCGTACAGGTCGGCGATGCGCAGGCCGCTGCGCGCGACCTTGTCGCGGTACGAAAAGCCGATGCCGCGCCCGGTCGTGCCGATGGCGTCGGGCCCGCTCTCCGAGCAGGCCTCGACGACGCGGTGATACGGCAGGATGAGGTGGGCGGAAGAGGACACGCCGAGCTGGGCGCGCGCGTCGATGCCGCGCGATTCGAGCTGGTCCACTTCGGCGCGCAGCTTGGCGAGGTCGATGACGACGCCGTTGCCGATGAGGCAGCGGCAGCCGGGGTTGAGGATTCCCGAAGGGACCAGGTGGAGCACCAGGGTCTCGCCCCGGTGGATCACGCTGTGACCGGCGTTCGGCCCGCCCTGGTAGCGCGCCACGACGTCGGCGGCGGCGGCCAGAGAATCGACGATCTTGCCCTTGCCTTCATCGCCCCACTGGGCGCCCACCACGACCGTGCACGACATTCCGGCCCTCCTCGCCAAAAGCGACGCGGCACAGTAGCGAGCGTTCCGCGGAGTGTCCACCGCCCGGCTCGCCGGAAAGCGAAACGGGCGCGGCCCGTGAGTTCCGGCCGCGCCCGCGTGCTCTTCGGCAGCCTCACCCGAGCTTGGCCAGCTCGGAGATGAGGATGTCCGCCGCCTCGGTGCCGGCGCGCTTCTGCGCTTCGGCCGTGCTCGCGCCCAGGTGCGGAAGCGGAAGCAGGTTGGGCAGCCGGAGCAGCGGGTTGT
>JADLGX010000052.1 GCA_020849095.1 Candidatus Eiseniibacteriota bacterium | reverse complement strand
GCGGACCGGTCCTGCCGCGGGTGTGGCCCCTCGGTCGTTGATGGTACTTTGGCCGGCCCGCGGCGCCAGCCGCGGCGTTTCCCCGCGAGTCGAAAGGAGCCCGCCGATTCCCTCCACCGCCCACCCGCGCTCCGGCGCACCCCGATGAGCCGCCTCGACTTTCGGCTCGAAGCGACCGCTCCGGGCTCTCGCGCGCGCGCCGCGCGCTTTCGCACCGCGCACAACGAGGTGCTCACCCCCACGTTCATGCCGGTGGGCACGCACGCCTCGGTGCGCTCGCAGCGCCGCGAGGACCTGCTGGGTTGCGGCGCGCAGGTGCTGCTCGCCAACACCTACCACCTGCTGCTGCGGCCGGGCGTCGAGATCTTCCAGAAGTTCGGGGGCATCCACGGGTTCATGAACTGGCCGCGGTCGGTGCTCACGGACTCGGGCGGCTTCCAGATTTTTTCGCTGCCGAACAGCCGGAGCATGAGAGAGGACGGCGCCGAGTTCCGCAGCTACGTGGACAACACCACCATCGTGCTCAGCCCGGAGCGCAGCATCGCCACGCAGAAGGTGATCGGCTCCGACATCATGATGGTGCTGGACCAGTGCGTGCCCTCCACGGTGGAGCGCAGCATCGCGCGCGAGGCCATGGAGCTCACGCACCGCTGGGCGCAGCGCAGCCTGGACGCGCGCGGCGATTCGCCGCAGGCGCTGTTCGGCATCGTGCAGGGCGCGTGCTACGAGGACCTGCGCATCGAGAGCGCCCGCGCCATCACGCGGATCCCGTTCGACGGCTACGCGATCGGCGGGCTGGCCGTGGGCGAGAGCATCCAGCAGCGCGACGAATGCACGGCCATCGTCACCGAACACCTGCCGCAGGACCGGCCGCGCTACCTGATGGGCGTGGGCACCACGCGCGACCTTCTGGAAGCCGTGCACCGCGGCGTGGACATGTTCGACTGCATCCTGCCCACGTCGCTGGCGCAGCAGGGCGTGGTGTTCACGAGCATCGGGCGCCGCTCGCTCAAGCGCGGCGCCTACCGGGACATGGAGGGTCCGCTGGACCCGGCGTGCGACTGCTACACGTGCAAGACGTACTCGCTCGCCTACCTGCACCATCTGGGGCGCACGTGGGAGACGCAGGGCTGGCAGCTGCTGGGGCTGCACAACATTCACTTCTACATGCAGCTCATGCGCACCATGCGCGAGCACATCCTGGCCGGCACGTGGCTCGAGTACTACCGGTCGCAGCGCGACGTGCTGGACGCGCGCGACAACTACGGCAACCTGGCCGCCAAGCCGGTCCGCCCCACGCGGGCCGAGCGGCTGGCGCTCGCCATGAAGCGCGGGCGCTACGAAGTGGTGGTGCACGACGGCGTCGGGCGCATTCGCGACACACAGTCGGGCGAGACCATGCATTCGGTGAACGAACCGGCCGCGGAAGCGCGCTCGCTGTACGTGGAGCAGTCGCGGCTCGTCGAGCGGCTGCAGGACGACGACCCGCATCCGCTGGTGGTGTGGGACGTGGGCCTGGGCTCGGGCGCCAACGCCATGGCGGCGATTCACGCCGTCGAGGGGATGGCGGCAGGGAGCCACCGGCGCCGACTGGTGCTGGTGAGCTTCGAGAACGATCTCGATTCGCTGCGCCTGGCGCTACGGCATCCGCTCTGGTTCCGGTACCTGCGCCACGCCGCGCCACACGCGCTGCTGGAGAAGAACCAGTGGCTGAGCGTTTCGGGCCTGATCGACTGGCTGCTGCTGCCGGGCGACTTCGCCGCGCGCAAGTACGACGCGCCGGCGCCCGACGTGATCTACTTCGATCCCTTCTCGTTCCGCACGGACAGCGACCTGTGGACGCTCGCATCGTTCCGCGAGCTGGCCGAGATCTGCCGGCACAAGCACACGGAACTGTTCACCTACACCTATTCCACGCAGGTGCGCGCCGCCATGCTGGCCGCGGGATTCCACGTGGCCAAGGGGCGCGCGACGGGCCCCAAGGCCGAGACCACCATCGGGCTGTCGGCGTTGGCCGCCGCCACCACGGGCCACGAGCTGCTGGGCGCCGAGTGGCTGGCGCGCTGGAGCCGCAGCGACGCGCAGGCGCCGCTCGGGGTGACGGATGGCGACGACGCGTGGAGAGCGGCGGTGCTGGAGCACCCGCAGTTCCGCTGAACCGGCGCCACGTTCAGTCGAGAACGACGAACCTCTTCGATATCGTGCCGTCGCGGGTCGCGAGCCTGACGAAGTACAACCCTCGCGGCAGCGCCCCCAGCGCGACCGAGTGGCTGCCCGCCTCGCGGTTTCCCGCGACCAGCGCGCGCACTTCGCGCCCGAGAATGTCGAACACCCCCAGGGAAACGAGGCCGGTCCGCGGCACGACGTAGCGCAGCGTGCCGCGCCCGCGCAGCGGATTGGGCAAGGGTCCCTCGAGCGCCACGGTGTTCGCGGGAGTGTTCGGCGGGGCATCCAGCGCCGCGGCCCCGATCGAGAACGCGCCGTCGCTCACATCGCTCGCGATCCTGCCGGCCGCGTCGCGCACGTCGACCCAGAGGTACGCCTGTGCGGCGTCCGGACCGGCGACCGTCCAGTCGTACGAGTCGCGCCCCGAAACTCCGATTGCGATCGGCTCCCACGGTCCGAGCGGCCCGCCACGCGACAAGTACAGGTCCGCCGACTGCGCCCCGAACACCGCGCCCTCGGACCGCCACTCGAAGCGATGCACGCTCCCGATGGCGAGGGGCCTGCCCGCGATCGGCTCGAGCACCGTGCCCTGGAACATCGGATCGGACCCCGCCACGTGCATGCGGAGCAAGTGCGCGCAATTGCCAAAGCCGGGCGCGTACTCCCGGCCGAATTGACCGGCGACGAAAGCCGAACCCGGCATACCAACGACGGAGTGGGCCGCCGACTCGAAATCGGCCATCGCGGTGGTAGCCGCGCCCGTCGCGATGTCGAGACCCAGCGCGAACCCTCTCGGCCAATTGCATTCGCAGGCCGGCTCATAAAAAGAGCCGTCACCTGCGGCAACGACGGAGCCACCGATCACGGCAAGGCCATAGACGATGGGGCCGAGTCGAGCGGCGAACGCCGCGTCGGGCACCCACGTCCGCAACGCCCCACTCGATGCATCGAGGGCGGCCAGTTGCAGCCGTGGCTGCCCGTTCACCTGCGTGAACTGACCGCCGATGAACAACTGGTCGCGGTCGAGCGCGAGCGCCCGGACTGCGATGTTGGCCGTTGGGGCCCATGGCAACAGGTTTCCGTTCGTGAGATCAAAGGCGGCCAGCCGTGTTCGCGGAACCCCCGCCACGGAGGTGAACTCCCCGCCGACGTAGAGCGTCGACTCGCCGAGGGCGAACGCCTTCACGCTGTAGTTGGCTCCCGGATTCCACGGCAGGAGCGCGCCGGTCGCCGCGTCGAACGCCGCGAGCCGGGAGCGCGCCGTGCCGTTGGCAAGGGCGATGTCGCCCCCCGCGTACAGCGTGCCGTTCGACAGCGCGAGCGCGAGAACCCTGCCATCACACGCGGGCGCCTGTGGCAGCAGAGTGCACGTGGCCGCGTCGAGCGCGGCCAGGCGCGAACGGCCGGCACCGTCGACCTGCGTGAAGTCGCCTCCCAGCCAGAGGACTCCGTCGCGAGCCGTGATCGCGCGTACCGCTCCGTTGATGTCGGGACCCCAGGGCAACAGCGCTCGGGTGCGAGTGTCGAAGGCGGCGAGTCCTTTTCTCGTTTCACTCCCGCCCACGGCCATCTCGCCAACCACGAGCAGGCGTCCCGCCTGCGCCGAGAGCCCTCTCACGTATCCGTAGAACGCCGGCAGCTCGGGTTGCACGAGGCCAGCGTTTGTTCGATCGATCGCCACTAGTGACCCGCCACCGACATACACCCGGTTACCCGCGACGGCGATCGCCGTGGCGAGGCCCTTGAATGCGGGAGCCCAGGGATCGAGCAGGCCCGTTGCGGAGGAGAATCGCGCGATGCGGGCGCGCGGCTGGCCCGCGGCCGTGCTGAACCCGCCCGCCACGTAGACCTCGCCCTCGGCCGCGGCGAGGGCCCACACGCTGTTGCTGGTACCCGGATTCCAGGGCAGCAGTTCACCCGTGGTCGCGCCGAATGCCGCCACGTCCGGTCGCGACAAGTCTGCGACTGTC
>JADLGX010000051.1 GCA_020849095.1 Candidatus Eiseniibacteriota bacterium | reverse complement strand
TCGCGCGCGCGTACCGCCGCGTCGTCGCCCTCGAACGGCAGCCCGCTCGAGAACAGCCACATCTGGCGCGTGTCGTGGTCGTACGCGCCCACCACGTCGTAGAGCGCGAACACGAAGTCGGGCAGCTGCAGGTCGTCGTGCGCGTACTCGGGCAGCTTCTCGAGCCGGCGGCCGTAGTCGTACGCCCAGTAGCCCACGGCGCCGCCGGTGAACGGCGCGCCGGACAGGTGCTCGGCGCCCGCCTGCGGCGCGGCTTCGGAAAAGCGCCGGAACGTGCGGATGGCCGACTCGTGGTCGCCGCCGCGCAGCACCGCGAACGGATCGGCGCCGAAGAACGACCAGCGCGCGCGCCGCGCCGCCGATTCCGCGCCGTCCGGCAGCGACGAATGCAGCAGGAACGGGTGCGGCAGTCCCACCAGCTGGCGCAGAGGCGACAGCGGACGGTCGGTTTCGAGCGCATGGACGAGCGGTAGTTCGACGCGGGAAGGCATGGCGCCAAGGTAGGGGCGCGGGCGCGCCGGGGTCAACGGGCGCGGCGCGCCGCCGAGTTCAGTTCGCGGCGCTGCGTTCGCCCACCTCGGCGTCCAATCCCAACCCGCGGTGCAGAAGCCGCACGGTGCGGTCGGCGTCGTCCTCGCGCACCACGAACGACAGGTTCACGCGCGAGGCGCCCTGCGAGATCATTTCGACGCCGATTCCCACGCCGCCCAGCAGCGTGAACACGTGACCGGCCAGCCCCAGCCGCGCCGGGGCGCCTTCGCCCACGACCGCGACCACCGCGAGCCCCTCGCGCACCTCGACGCGCCCGATGCCTTCGAGCTCGGCGAGCGCGTCGTCGAGCCGTGACGTGTCGTCGAGCGTGACCGAGATGGACACTTCGGATGTGGTCACCAGGTCCACCACCAGGTGGTGGCGCCCGAACACCTCGAACACGCGGGCCAGGAATCCGTGCGCGAGCAGCATGCGCGTGCTCACGATGGTCACCGCGGTCACGCGCTTCTTGCTGGCGATGGACTTGACCCGCCACGAGTCCGCGCTCGGGTCGGCGGTGGCGGTGATGCGCGAGCCCGGGTCGTCGGGGCGTGCGGTATTCAGGATGCGCACGGCAATGCCGCGCTCGATGGCGGGCAGCAGCGTCTTGGGATGGAGCACCTTGGCCCCGAAGTACGCCAGCTCGCTCGCCTCGGCGAATGACAGATGCGCCACCGGGCGCGCCTCCGGCACGATGCGCGGGTCGGCACTCAGCATGCCGCTCGTGTCGGTCCAGATCTGGATCTCGTCCGCGCTCACCGCCGCGCCGACCAGCGCCGCGCTGTAGTCCGAGCCGCCGCGCCCCAGCGTGGTCACGCGCCCGTCGGCCGTGCGCCCGAGAAAGCCCGTCACCACGGCGATGTCGCCGCGGGCTCCGAGCGACTGCGCCAGCAGCGCCGCGCTCTCGGGCAGCGGGTGCGCCGCGCCGAAGCGCTCATCGGTCACCAGTCCGGCGTCGCCGGCCAGCACGGCGGTCGCGGCGGCGCCGCGCGCGCGCAGCCCGGCGGCGAACAGCGCGGCGCTCAGGCGCTCGCCGAATGCCAGCACGTGATCGCGCTCGGCGGGCGGGAGCGCCGCGGCCGTGGAGTGCGAGGCCGTCCGCTCGTGCCATTCCGCGAGCAGGGTCTCGATGGGCGCGACGCCCACGCCGATCTCGGAGGCGAACGACGCATGGCGCCCGGCCACCTGCGTGGCGAGCGCGGCGCGCCGGCCCGGCAGCGCGGCGTAGTCCACCAGCAGGTTGGTCACCCCGGTCAGCGCGCTGACCACCACGATGGGCGGTTTCGCGTCGAGCTTCGCGCGGGAGAGCACCAGCGCCTGCGCTCCGGCGAAGTGGGAAGCGATGCCGACCGACGTGCCGCCGAACTTCAGGACCACGCGCTGCATGGACTCTCCGGGAAGGTCAGTGCTGGACGACGTACGTGAGCTGCACCAGTCCGGACGGCCAGGCGCGTTGCGACACCAGTCGCAGCGTGTGGCGGTGCGTGCCCGGCGGAATGAACGGGATGCCGCCGCCCAGCACCACCGGATGAACGGCCACGGTGATCTCGTCCACCAGGAACTCGTCGAGGAAGCCGCGGATCAGTTCGCCGCCGCCCACGATCCACAGGTCCTTGCCCTCTTCCGCCAGGCGGGCCGTGACCCACTCGGACGGGCTCTGCGACGTGTAAGAGGCGCGCGGATCGAGCGGCGGGCTGCCGCCGCGCGAGAACACGTACGTGCGCTTGCCCGCGTAGGGCCATTCGCCCAGCCCCAGCACGGTCTCGAACGTCTTGCGGCCCATCGCGAGCACGTCGACGTTCTCGATGAACTCGTCGTAGCCGTAGTCCTCGTCCGTGAACAGCCAGTCGAGGGACTCGTTGGGACCGGCGATGTATCCGTCGAGGCTGGTGGCGATGAACAGGCGGACGCGGCGCATGCGGGGGGATCCTCCCATGCGAAGCATGATGACCCACAGGGGGGGCGGGAGTCACGCCATGGCGGAAACCCTGCGCGCACTCGTGTCCGCCGCCGTGCAGATGAGCCGCCACTATCGGTGTCCACAGAATCCTCGTGCGAAAAGGGTGCGCTCGTGCGTTAGACAGTCGCCGGCCCCCTCGCCGAAGGGGCCGGGCGTCGCGTCCCACACCGCACCGCTCGGGTCCGGCCGTGCCCGAAACGAGGAGGAGCCCCATGCGTTCCTGCTTCACCCTTCGAGCGATTCCGCTCGCCCTGCTGCTGGTACTCACCAGCCCCCCGAACGCACTCGCCGAGGACCAGAAGGGCCGCGGCGTCGCCGATCCCAAGGACCCCGTGCTCGCGCCGCGGGCCGCGCTGGCCCCGGGCGTTCCGGTGACGCGCCCCGGTGCGCCGCTCAGGCTCCACACGATTCCCACCTCGGTCCCCGGGCGTTTCGAGAGCTTCACCGACCAGGGCCGTGGCCTGCCGCCGGCCCCTCCGACCGATCGCGAACGCGCCAAGCTCGAGGCGGCGCGCGTCGCGGTCGCGGCCGCTCGCGCTCGCGCCGGCGCTGCGTTGCTCGTGCCTCCGACCGTGGACCCGGCGACGCCCCTGCATTCCGTCCCGGCCGGCAAGCTCGAGCAGCTCCGACTGGCGAAGCCGGGCGCCGTTCCCGCCGATCCCGCGCTGAGCGGCCTGCCGCCCGTGTCGCGTTCGCGCCAGCTCGCCGGTCCTTCGGCGCCGACGGCGCGCGAACTCGAGAAGCTCAAGGCCACCGCGGGCTCGCCCGTGACGCCCGAGGTGAAGAAGGAGACCGAGCGATGAGCGCGCTCCTGCGAAAGCTCGCCTCGGCGCCGCTCCTGCTCCTGCTCCTGCTCACGCCTGCGGCCGTGGCGCACGCCACGCCGCCGGTCGTGCCCGAGCCGCAGTTCGGGCAGTTCCTGGTGGAGGACCTCTCCGAGGCCCGGATCCAGGGCCTGGCGTCGAAGGCCGACCACGAAGGCGCGAACGGGCTCTCGTGCCTCGACGGCGAAGAGCCGTTGCAGACGCTGCGCATCGGCCAGCCGTTCTCGCCGCTGAGCGTGATGCTCAACAGCCAGGACGTCGACGCCTGCCACTACGCCCGCGGCACCACTCTCGTGTTCCACGTGTTCATCGACCACAACCTGGGCTCGTGGAGCACGACCGAACGCAATGCGGCGGCGGCCAAGGCCGCGCTCGCGAAGCAGTGGTATGCCGACGAGGCGCCGGCCGACGCCAACATGGACTTCGATAACCTCGGCGGCACGGGCTACTACTACTATCAGACCGCGTCGCTCAACTTCGATGGCGACACGCTGTCCGGCGCCGAAATCCAGACCGTGCTCGCGAGCTTCGGGTTCACCGACGACAACGGGGACGGCAACCTCCTCGACGAGTTCGCGTTCTACTGGCAGAACTGGAACGGCGGCTGGGACAACGTGATTCTCGTGTTCCAGCCCGCGGACGCCACGGGGCGCGCCAGCGCCAACCTGGGCATCTCGCGGATCACGCACTACACCGACGATGCCTGGACGGTGTGGCGGCACGAGATGGGGCACGTGTTCGGTAGCTGCGACGAGTACTCCGGCGACGGCTGCAACAGCTGCGCCACGTGCCACGGCACCTATCACATCACCGCCGGAACGAACGGCAACTGCCAGGGCTCGGCCTGCGGCGACAACCAGTCCTGCGTGATGATCAACAACGTGGATGCGCACTGCACGTTCACCGAGTATCACTGGGGCTGGGACGACACCGACAGCAACGGCCTGCTCGACACGATGAAGCGCCAGACGACGCTGGGGTCGTTCGTGAACATCAACGAGATGTTCCACAACGGCTACTACCGGACGTCCAACACGACCAACGGGTTCGTCGCCGCGCAGCAGTGGGACACCTGGTCGGTGTTCGCCGTGCGCCCCGCCGCGGGCAGCGATCACGACCTGCGGCTCTACCACGACAACAACCACAACTTCCTGCTCGCCACGTCGTCGCAGAACAGCTCGGCCGTGGACTTCATCGTGGGCGACTACAACCACGCCCGGCCGGGCAACGAGCATATGCAGGTCAACCTGCAGGCGGGCGTGGCCGGCGTGTTCAACGCCACGTGGGAGAGCGGCACCGGCACGCTCTACCCCAACGGGGCGTACGTCGGCACGCAGACCTGGACCGACTACAACGTCGTCCGCATGTACGAAGTGCCGCTGTTCGCAGGGGAGGAAGTGAGCTTCACGCTCGACGTGCAGACCGCCGGACTCGACATGGGTTTCGCGCTCTACAAGTCGAACGGCGCGGCCTACTTCGCCAGCCGCAGCGGCGCCGTGGCCGCGGCGGACGTCAACGGCGCCGGGGCGAACGAGACGTTCACCTACACGGTCCCGACCGACGACGTCTACGGCCTCGTGGTGTGGTCCAACAACGAGCTCGCCGGCACGTTCGACATCCGGATCGGCACGGCGCTGGCCACGCTGACCGACGACGTGTCGTTCCTGTCCGGCATCGACCTGCGGCTCTTCGACTACGACCCGGTCGCGGGCTACTGGGGAGTCGTGGCGACGCGCCCGACCGGCACGTCCGACGCGGACCTGTCGCTCTTCAGCGACGCCAACTTCACGACCCTCCTCGAGGAGTCGGCCTACACCGGGCAGTCGGTGGACTTCATCGCCGCGGACTACAACCACGCCTCCTCGGCCGCCGACTACCTGCGCGTCAACCGTGATGTCGGCGCCGACACGCACCGCACCGAGTTCGAGCAGGGCAGCGAGATCCTCGACGGCTTCGAGTCGTTCGCGTGGGAGGCCAACGACGTCGCGGACATCTGGGACACGTTCCTGACCGCCGGCGTGCCCTACTTCTTCCGCGAGTACCACAGCACGCTCACCGGCTTCGACAGCGCCATCTACCTGGTCGGGAGCACCGACGGGGACTACTACCAGTCCCGCAACGACCTGATCGACTTCTCGAACTCCCGGGCGATGAACGAGGGCGGCGAGTGGTTCGCCTACACGCCCACCATCAGCGACTGGTACGGACTGGTCGTGTTCGGCAACGAGGAGAACGCCGCCAGCAGCGGTTCGCTGTGGATGGGCCGGCAGGAGACGCTCTCTTCCGATCTCCGGGTCACGCGGACCGAGGAAGTGCAGTTCGACGTGGTCCCGCCGACCGCCGGCTACTGGAACGTGATCGCGGCCCGGCCCGGCGGAACCGATGTGGCCAACATCGCGCTCTACGAGGACAGCGGCTACGGCACGCTGGCCACGACGGACTTCTCCACGGGCGTCACGTTCGTGGTCGGCGACTGGAACCACAACGCCCAGCCGACGATCTACCCGCGTATCCGGCGCAGCACGGGAACGGGCCCCGTGGACATCGAGTTCGAGGGCGATGCCGACGCCATCGTTCCGGCGCCCGCGACCCCTTACACGCTCACGTCCTCGTGGTCCACGCAGGACGTGGCCGAGGTCTACGACCTGTGGATTCCCGGCGGAGTCGGGGGTGGCAAGGACGTCGCGATCATGGTCGAGAGCCTCACCGGCGACCTCGACCTGGGCATCGAGCTCTTCCGCTCCAACGGCGCGGAGTACTTCGCCGGCCGCAACAGCGGCGTGGCCTCGGCCAATGCCCTGGGCGCGGGCGGCACCGAAGGGCTCGTCTACCACGCCACGACCAGCGACTACTACGGCCTCGTGGTGTTCAACAACAACGACAACGCCGGCACCTGGCGGCTGACGATCTACGACCCCAATGTCCTCGATGCCGGTGGCCCGGCGGTTCCCACCGAGTTGGCGCTGGCGTCGTGGCCCAACCCGGCGCGCGGGGATGCGACGCTGTCGTACGACCTGCCGAAGGAAGGCGAAGTGAGTCTCGAGGTGTTCGACCTGCAGGGTCGCCTCGTCCGCTCGCTCGCCCGTGGCCGGCAGCCGGCGGGCCGTCACAGCGTGCGCTGGGACGGCAGGGACGGCGCGGGGCAGAGTCCTCCCGCGGGTGTCTACCTGGCGCGGATCCGTGCGAACGGTCAGGAGCGTCAGCTCAAGCTGGTGCGCGCGGAGTAGTCCCGACGCAATCGAAGCGCGAGCGGCCCGGGCTTTCACCAGCCCGGGCCGTCGCGTTTGCCGCGCGGAGGCATCAGGAGTTCTTGACGGATTCCGCCGCGGGCGCGAATCTGCTGCCGGGCCACTCCGACGGCATGGATGCCGTCTCCCTCGGGCCTCGCATGGAGGCGATGCTCTGAACTACTTCCTGATTCACGGCGGGACGCTGGTGTGCATGGACGCCGCCGGCACGATCCAGCAGGGCGACCTGCTCGTCTGCGACGATCGCATCCTCGCGATCGGCGCCGCGGTCGCGCCTATCCTCGCCAAGCTCCCGCTCGACGCGCGCGTCACCCGCTTCGACGCCAAGGGCACGCTGGTTCTGCCGGGCTTCATCCACGGCCACATTCATCTGTGCCAGACGCTGTTCCGCGGCCTGGCCGAACAGAGCGACCTGCTGCTGTGGCTGCGCGAGCGCATCTGGCCGCTCGAGATGGCGCACACCGAAGCCTCGATGGCTGCCTCGGTGCGCCTGGGGCTGTGCGAGCTCGTCGCCGGCGGCGTCACCTGCATCAACGACATGGGCACCGTGCGCCACACCGACGTGGTGGGCGACACGCTGCTCGACACCGGCGTGCGCGCCGTGTTCGGCCCCGCCCTGATGGACTCCGGCGAGGGCGTTCCTCCCGGCATGCTGCGTCCGGCGGCCGTCTCGCTGGACGACACGCTGGCCATTGCCAAGCGCTATCACGGCGCCGGGGGCGGCCGGCTGCAGGTGTCGCTCGCGCCGCGCTTCATCCTGTCGTGCTCCGAAGCGCTGTGGCACGACGTGGCGGCGCTGTCGCGCGAGCGCGGCATGCTCGTCCACACGCACGTGGCCGAGGCGCCGACCGAAGGCGCCGAGGTGAAGGGCGCGGTGGGCTGCCACGCGACGCCCTACTTCGAGAAGCACGGCGTGCTGAGCGAACGGTTCGTGGGCGCGCACGGCGTGTGGCTGGACGAAGAAGAGATGGGCATGATGGCGCGCGCGAACGCCGCGCTGGTGCACTGCCCCGGCTCCAACATGAAGCTGGGTTCGGGCTGGGCCGACGTGGCCGCGTGGAAGCGCCACGGCATCCGCTGCGGCATCGGCTCCGACGGCGCCGCGTGCAACAACCGGCTCGACACGTTCGCCGAAATGGGACTGGCCGCGGGCATCAACCGCGTCATGCACCGCGACTCGCCGCTGCCGCCGCGCGACATCGTGGCGCTCGCCACCTGTGACGGCGCCCGCGCGCTGGGGCTGTTCGACCGCATCGGGTCGCTCGAGCCGGGCAAGCAGGCCGACATCGCCGTGGTGGACGTGGCCACGCCGCGCTGCGCGCCGTTCGGCGCGGACGATCCGTACACCGCGCTCGTGAACGGCGCCAACTCGAGCGACGTGGTGCTCACCATGGCCGCGGGCCAGGTGCTGTACGACTGGGGCGACTGGAAGACGATGGACCCGCTGAAGGTGGTCGCGGATGCGCGCCGCCAGGGACTGGAACTGCTCGAGCGCGCGCGCGCCGCGGGAACGCTGCGATGATCGTCGGCCCGTGCACCGTGGTGACCGGCGGCCCCGAGCCGCTGGTGTACGACAACGCCGCCGTGCGCGTGGTGGGCTCGCACATTGCCGGCGTCGCCACGCTGGGCGACCTGGCGTCGGCCTATCCCAACGAGACGCTGTGGCCCGCGCGCGGCCGCGTGCTGATGCCCGGCTTCGTCAACACGCACGCGCACCTGGCGCGCCACCTGTCGCGCGGCCTCGGGCTGCGCGCGCCGCGCGAGTGGGCGCGCTACGACCGCGCGCTGAGCGCCGAGGACGTGTCGTGGGCGGTGCGCGCCGCGCTGCTCGAAGGGCTGCGGCACGGCGTGACCACCGTGGTGGACTTTCACCGCTCGGGCGCGTGCCTGGACCTGTCGCTCACCGAGGTGATCGGCGCCGCCGAAAAGGTGGGCGTGCGCGTGGCCACCTGCTACGGCGCGGCCGAGGACGACACGCCGCTCGAGCGGCGCGCCGCCATCGACGAGTGCGTGGGTTTCGCGCGCGACCTGGAGCGCACGGGCCGCGGCCGGCTGCGCGGCATGCTGGGCGTGCAGGCCACCACGCTGCAGGGCATCGAGACGCTGCTCGCCGAGGCCATGGAAAGCGCCGGCGGCCTGGCGGTGCACGTGGACCTGGCGCTCGACCTGACGCCCGCCGAACGCTGGTCGCGTCACGAGGCTCTGCCCGCCACGCGCCTGCCCGCGCTGTGGGCGCACGCCGAGCGCGCGCCGCGCGGGCTCGTGGGCGCGGTGCGTGACCGCGGTGACGCGCTGACCGCCACCGGCACGGGCAACGTGGCGGCGCTGGTGCGCGAGACCGAGGTGGCGTGGGGGAGCGACGACGGCGCCAACGCGCCTCCCGTTCCCGACGGCGCGTTCGTGCCCGCGATGGCCGACTCGCACTACCGCAGGCTGTTCGTGAACGGCGCGCGCTGGGCGTCGGACCACTTCGGCGAGGAACTGGGCCAGATCCGGCCCGGCGCGCCCGCCGACTTCATCCTGCTCGACTACCACGCCGCGACCGAGTTCTCATCGCGCACGCTCAACGCCCACCTGTGGTCCGGCCTGCTGCGCGCGCCCGTGGCCGGGGTGATGGTGGCGGGCAACGTGGTGATGGACAACGGCGTGGTGGTGAGCGTGGACGAGCGTGAGGTGTTCACGCGCGCGCGCGAGTGCGCCGCGCGCGTGTGGAAGCGCATCGGCTGAGCTGGTCGCCGC
>JADLGX010000050.1 GCA_020849095.1 Candidatus Eiseniibacteriota bacterium | reverse complement strand
GGCGGGCAGCCACGTGCGCCACGCGCTGGCCACGCGCTTCCTGGCCACGCTCGCCGTGCTGCTCGCGATCGGTTTTCCCGTGGCGGGCTGGCAGCAGGCCGACGCCTCGCGCGACCGCACGCTGGAGCTCTACACGCGCGCCATCGGAGCCGAACTGCCCGCGGACGCGCTGTACGTGACGGGCGGCGACGTCGAGGCGCTGTACGGCGTGCCCGCGCCGCAGGGGCGGAGGTTCCCGCTGGCGCAGCAGCAGTTCGGTCTCGAGCGCTACGTGACGCAGGTGGCGCCCCGGCTCGAGCCGCGCGTGGCCGGGGCGCGCACGTGGAGCGACGTGATGGCCGCCGCGGCGGAACAGGGGCTGACCGTGGCGGGGTCGAGCCCCGAGCTGCTGGCCCTACCCGGCGCCGTGCCCGAGTTGCGCGGGTTGTTGTTCGTGGCCACACCCGGCAGCGCGGCGGATCTTTCGCGCGAGGCGGTCATGGCCGCCGTGCGGCTGGCGCCCATCGCCGCGGAGCTACCCGTTCTGCCCGCGCAGGGGCACGCGTTCTCGCGCTTTCACCAGCGCCGCTTTGCGCGAGCCTTTGCCGGCGCGGCCGAGCAGTTGCGCCGCGACGGGCGCGAGGCGCTGTTCCGGCAGGCCGAGCGCGCGGCGGCGGAGATCGCCGAGCCCTCGCCGGGCGCCGATCGCTCCCTCCTGCTGCGCGCGTTCGCCGACAGCGCGCGCGCAGCAGGGTACTGAGCGCGCCCTCGTCAGAGGGTCCGGAGCAGCTCGTCGAGCTGCGCGAACGTCTCGCGCGTCGCTTCCGCCGCGCCGGTGCCGGCCGCGTCGAGAGCTTCCTTCGAGGGATACAGCTCGCTCATGACCAGCAGCGTCCTGCCGCCCTTCTCTTCGAGGGTCACGGTGGTGACGGACCCGTTCTCGCCGCCTTCCTCGTTGGTCCAGGCGAGGCGGGAGGGAGGGGTGACTTCGAGGTACGTGCCGAAGAAGTCCATGCCGGGGCCGAAGTTCAGGCAGTACTTGCCCCCGGCGCGCACGTCCATCTCGCACGAGTGCAGGACCATGCCCATCGACTTGGGGATCCACCACTGCTTGAACAGTTCGGGCCGGGTCCATGCCTCGAACACCAGGCGCGCCGGGGCGTCGAAGGTCCGCGTGACGACGATCTCCCGATCGGACTTCCGTTCCACCGTCACGGGATTACTTCCTTTTCCTGCGTCCACTGGGTTTCTCCTTTCGCTTGAGATCCTCGATCACCGCGTCCAACGCTTCGAAGCGTGCCGCCCAGAGCTGGCGGTGCTTTTCGATCCAGGCGGCTTCTTCTTCCAGCCGGCACTCGCCGAGCCTGCAGGTCCGGACCCGCCCGACCTTTTCGGTGGTGACGAGTCCGGCCTGCTCGAGCACTCCCACGTGCTTCTTCATGCCCGTGAGGGTCATGTCGAACTTGCGGGCCAGGTCCGTGATCGAGGCGTCCGAGCGCGCGAGCTGCTCGAGCACGCCCCGTCGCGTGACGTCCGAGAGGGCGGCGAAGGAGGCGTCGAAGTGGGAAGGCATATACTGAACCATGTGGTTCAGTATGGACCACGAGGGATTCGAGATCAAGGGTGAGTTTTCGAACCCCGCTGGCCGCCGGCCACGCGCAGCCGGTAGCATGCGCGCGATGCTCCTTCGGTCATGGATGCCCGTCTGGCTGCTCGCGTGCGCCTGCGCACTGCCGGGCGCCCTCGCCGCCGACGCCCGCGCGCAGTCCGCGAGCGCCGAATCCGCGGCGCCGGAGGCGCCGGCCCCCGCCCTTCAGGAAACCTTCCCCGCGCCCCTCGGCAGCTTCACCACCACGCTGCAGGGCAGCCGCCCCGAGCGCACGGAGAACATTCGGCTCGCTGCGCTCGCGCTGGACGGCGTGGTGCTGCAGCCCGGCGACGTGCTGTCGTTCAACGAGCGCGTCGGTCCGCGCACGCCCGAGCGCGGCTACCTGCTCGCCCCCGTGATCCTGCACGAGACCCGCCAGATGCAGGCCGGCGGCGGCATCTGCCAGGTGGCCTCCAACATCTTCGTGGCCGGGCTGCTGTCGGGCCTTTCGGTGGCCGAACGCTGGCGGCACTCGACGCCGGTGGACTACATCGCCATCGGCGAGGACGCCACCATCGCGTGGGGCGCCAAGGACCTGCGCCTGCGCAACGACCTCGCGCAGAGCGTGCGGCTGCGCGTGCGCATCGTGGGCTCGGCGCTGAGCGCGCGCTTCGAGGCCGAGGAGGGCGAGGGCGCGACGTACGAACTGCTCACCGAGGAGCGCGAGCTGCCCGCCGAACCGGGGCTGGACGACGCGCGCAGCGGGCTCGAAGTGGAGCTGTACCGCCTGCGCCACACGGCGCAGGGCGGAGTCTCGCGCGAGCTGGTGCACCGCGACGTCATTCCGCCCTCGCGCGGGCGCAAGGAGGGCTCATGAAGCGCCTGCTCGCGGCGCTGCTCGCGCTCGTCGCGACGGTCGCCACCGCCGCTCCGCTCGCGGCCCCCGAGCTGGCGCCCTACCGCGCGCTCGCGCGCAATCCGCTCGATGCCGCGGGCGCGCTGCAGGCCGCGCGCATCGGGCTGGCCACTGCGCTGGGCGAGAGCGACGTGCCTTCGCTCACCCGCGTGCCCGAGTGGCCCGGTTCGCCGCGCCCCGTGTACGTGACGCTGGTCCGCGGGCGCGCGAGCCGCGCCTGCGTGGGTTCCGACGTGCCGCTGGGCGGCTCGCTGGCCGCGACGCTCATGCAGCTGGGCGAGCGGCTCGCCGACTCCGACCTGCGTCGCGCCCCCGTGCGCCCCGAGGAACTCGACACGCTGCGGCTGGTGGTGGCGTTCGCGAGCGACCCCGTCGCCGTGAGCGATCCCATGACCGTGGATCCCGCGCGCGAGGGACTCAAGATCGAGAGCGTCCGGGGCGCCATCGCGTTCCTGCCCGGCGAGGCGCGCACGGTCGCGTGGGCGCTGCGCGAGGCGCGCCGCGTGGGCGTGCTGGTCGGCACCACTTCCGAAGCCCGTTGTTTCCGCTTTTCCGTCGTCACCCTGTCCGGGCCCGCCACGACCCGGTCGCATCGTTCTTCCGGAGAGAAGCCATGAAGCGCTTCACCGCTTCCGCCGTCCGCCGATTCCTCACGCCGCTGCTCGTCGCGGCGTCGCTCCTGGCCGCCCCGTCCGCGCACGCCGCGGCCACGCGCGTGACCGGGCAGGTGCTGGATGCCGAGACGCTGCAGCCGCTCGCCGGCGCCGAGGTGGAGCTGCAGAACTCGGGCGGCGGGCCCGGCTACTTCCGCACCAAGACCGACGGCAAGGGCGAGTTCGCGCTCGAGAACGTGCAGACGAGCCGCTACTACGTGTTCACCGTGGGGCGCGACGGCTACTCGGACTGGGCCATCGAGGGCTGGCAGTTTCCGGCGTCGCAGCGCGAGGTGCGCGTGACCGTGCCGCTCGAGCGCGCGGGCAGCGTGCGTGTGGTGGTCACCAACGCCGAGGGCGCGAAGCCCGTGTCCGGCGCGCGCGTGAACGTGCGCAGCGAACGCACCCGGCAGTGGTGGGAGAACTTCAATCGCGATCCCGAAGCGCGCTACACGAACGCCAAGGGTGAGGTGGAGTTCGTGGGGCTCACCGCCGGCTTCTACACGGTGGCGGTGGACGCGCCCGGGCTGCGCGCCGACGAGGTGAGCCGCGTCACGGTGCGGCGTGGCGAGGCCACGCCCATCGCGCTGGCGCTGTCGCGCGCCGCCGCGCTGGCGGGCTGGGTGCGCCTGGCGGACAGCACCGCCGTGTCGGGCGTGAGCGTGATCGCGCGCGGACCGGGCGAAGCCACCGCGACCACCGACGGTTCGGGCTACTGGTCCATGGGCGAGCTGGCCGCGGGCCGCTGGCGCGTGGACGTGCAGCACGACGGCATGCAGAGCACGCCCGGGCGCGACGGCATCG
>JADLGX010000049.1 GCA_020849095.1 Candidatus Eiseniibacteriota bacterium | reverse complement strand
GCCGTCGCCCACCTGGGTGACGATCGGGGGATTGCGCATGACGCCCGACTCGCGCAGCTTGCGAACGAGGGGCTCGGTGCGCTGGAGGTCGTTGTATTCGTGCGGAAAGACGGCGTCCACCGGCACGAACCGCAGGTCCGGCAGGCGAAAATCGGTGTTCGCGGACATGGGGCGGCACTCTACATCAAAGGAGCGCCACGGCGGGCCGGCATTGCGGCGCCGCCCGGCAGCCTGCGCCGCCGCGCCCGTGGCGCGGGCCGCCGCGCTGGTAACGCGCCCGCATCTTGCCGGAACGCCACCCCGTAAGGTGCGCGCTCGTTCACTGGTTTCGAGCACTCCCCCGCCGTTCCCCGTTTCCCATCACCCGGAGGTCGCTTCGATGTTCCGCAAGTCCCTCGCTGCCCTCGCTGTTCTCGCCCTCGCCGTGACGATGGCGCCGGTCGCTCACGCGCAGACGGTCGACGAGATCCTGGCCAAGCACTTCGAGGCCCAGGGTGGCCTGGAGCGCCTGCAGAAGATGCAGGGCATTCGCATGACCGGAAAGATGCAGCTCGGACCCGGCATGGAAGCGGCCCTCGTCATGGAAAAGAAGCGCCCCGGTTTCATGCGCATGGAGTTCTCGTTCCAGGGCATGACGGGCATCACCGGTTACGACGGCACGACGGGCTGGCAGGTGATGCCGTTCATGGGCAAGAAGGATCCCGAGCCCATGTCGGCCGACGACGCCAAGGAAATGCAGCAGCAGGCCGACTTCGACGGGCCGCTGGTGGACTGGAAGGGCAAGGGGCACGCGCTCGAGTTCGTCGGCAAGGAGAGCGTCGAGGGCGCGGAAACCTGGAAGCTCAAGCTGACGCGCAAGAGCGGGCAGGTGGAGTTCATGTACATCGACACCGAGACCGGCCTGATGATCAAGCAGACCGCCAAGCGCACCATGCGCGGCACGGAAATCGAAGGGGAGTCCACGTTCAGCGACTACAAGGACGTGGAGGGACTGCTGTTCCCGCACTCGATGACCAACGGCGTGGTGGGCTCGCCCCAGAAGCAGACGATGTCGTTCGACAAGATCGAGGTGAATCCCGCGATGGACGAGGCGCGCTTCCACATGCCCGCCGTCGCGGCCGCCGCCGATTCCGCCGCGGCTCCGGCCAAGCCGGCCGCCAAGCCGGCGGCCAAGCCCGTCAAGAAGTAGCACTCCACCTTCGTCACCCGGCGCGGCGCGACTCCTTTCCCGGACTCGCGCCGCGTCTCGTGTCCGCCGACCCGGAGTCCCCACCATGAAGCTCTCGCTCCGCCCGTGGCGCGCGTTGGCCGCCGCGATGTTGTCCGCAACCCTCGTGGCCCTCGCCGCGGGCCTCGCCTTCGCCGCGGACAGCACGTCCACCGCCTCCGTGACGATCGACAGCGACACGTTCGAAGGGCTGCGCGCGCGCTGCCTGGGCCCGGCCATCATGGGCGGTCGCGTCAGCTGCCTCGACGGCGTGCCCGGCGACCGCATCACGCTGTGGGTGGGAACCGCGGGCGGCGGCGTGTGGCTGTCCAAGGACGGCGCCACCACGTGGAAGCCGGTGTTCGACAAGCACACGCAGTCGATCGGCGCGATCAAGGTGTCGCCCAAGGACGCCAAGACCGTGTGGGTGGGAACGGGCGAGTCGTGGGTGCGCAACAGCGTCTCGGTGGGCGACGGCATCTACAAGACCATCGACGGCGGCGACACGTGGACGCGCATGGGGTTGGAGAAGACCGAGCGCATCGCGCGCATCGTGGTGAACCCGAAGCATCCCGACACGGTGCTGGTCGCGGCGACGGGTCCGGCGTTCTCCGACAGCCCCGAGCGCGGCGTGTACCGCACGCTCGACGGCGGCAAGACGTGGACGAAGGTGCTGTACGTGAACGAGCAGACGGGCGCCGCGGACATCGCCATGGATCCGCAGGATCCCAACACGCTCTACGCGAGCATGTGGCAGTACCGGCGCAAGGCGTGGACGTTCAGCTCGGGCGGCCCGGGCAGCGGGCTGTACAAGAGCACCGACGGCGGCGCCACCTGGCGCCGGCTGACCGAAGGGCTGCCCACGGGCGATCTCGGGCGCATCTGCGTCACCGTGTCGCCGGCGCGCGCCAGTCGCGTGTACGCGGTGGTCGAGTCCAAGAGCACCGCGCTCTACCGGTCGGACGACTGCGGCGAACACTGGACCCGCCTGGCCGACGGCAACGCCAACGTCACCTGGCGGCCGTTTTACTTCGCCAACATCGTCGCCGACCCGCGCGACTTCGACCGCGTGTACAAGGGTGCGCTCACGCTGTCGGTCAGCGACGACGGCGGGAAAACGTTCAGCTCGTCGTTCGGCGCCAGCTACCACAGCGACGTGCACGCGGTGTGGATCGACCCGCGCAATCCCGAGTGGATCGTGAACGGCAACGACGGCGGCATCGCCGTGTCGCAGGACCGCGGCGCCACGTGGCGCACGGTGCAGAACATGCCGGTGGGCCAGTTCTATCACGTGAGCTACGACATGAAGACGCCGTACAACGTGTACGGCGGCCTGCAGGACAACGGCACCTGGCGCGGGCCGTCGCGCCGCTCGGGCGGGATTCCCAACCGCGCGTGGGAGAGCCTCAACTTCGGCGACGGCATGTGGGCGTTCGTGGACCCGGCCGACGGCGACATCCTCTACAGCGAGTACCAGGGCGGCGAGGTGTCGCGCCGCGTCATGTCCACGGGCGAGGCCAAGTCCATCCGGCCGGTGCAGCGCCAGGGCGAACCCAAGCTGCGCTTCAACTGGAACGCGCCGCTGCACGTGGGCCCCTCGAGCGGAGCGCTCTACATGGGCGCGCAGTACGTGTTCCGCACGCGCGACCGCGGCGACAGCTGGGAGCGCATCTCGCCCGACCTGACCACCAACGATCCGCTCAAGCAGAAGCAGGAGGAGTCCGGCGGGCTCAGCGTGGACAACTCGTCCGCGGAAAACCACTGCACCATCGTGGCGATCGGCGAGTCGCCGAAGAACGCGAACGTCGTCTGGGCCGGCACCGACGACGGCAACCTGCAGGTCACGCGCGACGGTGGCAAGACGTGGAACAACGTCACGCGCGCGCTGCCGGGCCTGCCGGCGAACACGTGGATCTCGTACGTGAGCCCGTCGCCGTTCGAGGAGGGCACGTGCTTCGTGACCGCCGACGGCCACTGGAGCGGCGACATGAAGTCGTACGTGTTCGTGACGCGCGACTGGGGCGCCACGTGGACCAGCCTGTCCACCGCCTCGCTGCACGGCCACGCGCACGTGGTGAAGCAGGACCTGGTCAATCCCGCGCTGCTGTTCCTGGGCACGGAGTCGGGGCTGTTCGCCTCGCTCGACTCGGGCCGGCAGTGGGCGCAGGTCAAGTCCGGCATGCCGGGAGTGGCGGTGCGCGACCTGGCCATCCATCCGCGCGAGGGCGACCTGCTGGTGGGCACGCACGGCCGCGGCATCTACGTGTTCGACGACCTCACGCCGCTGCGCTCGCTGACCGCGCAGGTGCTGGCCTCGGACGCGGCGTTCGTGCGGAGCCGTCCGTCCGAGCTGGCGATTCCCGCGGGCGAGCAGCGCTTCGACGGCGACACCGACTGGGGCGCCGAGAACCTGCCCGAGAGCGCGGTGATCTGCTACTACCTCAAGAAGCGTCACGTGATCGGCGAGATGCGCGTGGAGCTGTACGACGCGGCGGGCAAGCTCATCATGACGCTGCCGGCGTCCAAGCGGCGCGGGCTCAACCGCGTCGAGTGGCCCATGCGGCTCAAGGGGCCCAAGATTCCCGCGGCGGCCAACCTGGTGCAGAACCAGTACACGTTCGTCGGGCCGCGCGCGCCGGCGGGTGACTACAAGGTCAAGCTGATCCGCAACAAGGAGACGTACGAGTCCACGGTCACGCTGGTGCCCGATCCGCGCTCCACGCACAGCGCGGCCGACCGCGCCGCGCAGAGCGTGCTGGTGAACCGGCTCTACGCGATGCTCGGTGACCTCAGCTTCACCGCCGAAGCGGCGAGCAGCCTGCGGGACACGGCGCGCGCGCGCGCGGCGGCGCTGCCGAAGAAGGACGCGCTCGCCGTCCGGCTGAACGCGTTCGCGAATCGGCTCGAGGCGTTCCGCGGCACGATCGTGGCGGCCAAGGAGGGCGGACGGCTGACGGGCGAGATCCAGCTGCGCGAGGAACTGGGCGACCTGTACGGCAAGGTCAACGGCTACGACGGCAAGCCCACCGAATCGCAGCAGGCCATGACCGATCGCCTGAGCGCGCAGCTCGCGAAGGCGCAGTCCGACCTCGAGGCGCTGCTCGGCAAGGAACTGCCCGCGGTCAACGGCGCGCTCGCCGGCCGCAAGCTGGCGCCGCTCAAGCGCGAGACGCGGCCGGAATGGGATGCGCGGCAGGCCAAGAGCTGATCGGTGCCGCCCCGAAGTAACACCGTCGAAACGGCCTTTCCCGATCGGGAGAGGCCGTTTCGCATGCTACCCTTTTGGCCGTCGCCCCCACGCGTCGCGCCTCTCTCCTCGTGGAGCCCACATGCATCCCTCGCTGCGTCGTCTCCTGGCGGCTCTCGCGCTCGTCGCGCTGCTGCCCGGCATGCCCGGCACGGCAATCGCCGCCGCCAATCACGTGGTCATCAGCGAAATCGCCACGCGCGGCTCGACCGCCGCCACCGACGAGTTCGTCGAGCTGTACAACCCCACCGACAATGCCATCAGCCTCGCGGGCTGGAAGACGCAGTACAAGTCCGCCACCGGCACCACCTGGAACGACCGCTCGGTGCTGCCCGCCAACGCGTCGATTCCCGCGCACGGTTTCTACCTGATCGCGAACCAGTCCTACATCGGCGCGGTGACGCCGGACTACTCATCGGGGCTGTGGAACTCCGGCACCGGTATGGCGGACAACGGCCATGTGCGTTTGCTCGACGCCGGCGCGGTCGAGGTGGACAAGGTGGGCTTCGGCTCCACCGCGATCGATCCCGAAGGGGGCGTGACCGCGCCCAACCACGGCACGAGCGCCAACAACAACTCCATCGAGCGCAAGGCCAACCCCAGCTCCACCGCCGCGCTGCTCGCGACCGGCGGCGCCCACCAGTTCCTGGGCAACGGCGAAGACAGCAACGTCAACGGTACGGACTTCGTGGCGCAGAGCTTCGGGCGCAACCCGCAGAACACCGCAACCGGCCCCGAGCCGGCGTTCGCCTCGGGCGGCAGCGGCACGGGGCACGCCGCCATCACTCCGGCCATCGTGTACGCGGGGCGCTCGCTCGATTCGCTGCACGTGGCGTTCACGCAGGACTCCGCCCACACCATCGCCAGCATCGCCATGCTGGTGCCCGCGTCGTGGACGTGGTCGCACTCGGCGGCCTCGGTCGCGTTGGAGGGCCCGGCATTCGCCGCCGCCACGCCCAGCGTGTCGGGCGACACCGTGTTCGTCACGGGAGCCGCGCTGACCACCACCGACTCCGGCACGCTGCACCTGCTCGGCGTGACCACCCCCGCGGTCAACGGCGCCACCAACTTCACCACGCGCACGGCCGTCGCGGCCGGCACGCTCACGCCCATCGCGCCGCAGCCCAGCGTGCGCGTGCTGGACCTGGTGCCCATCGTGACCGTGCACGTGAACGACGCCAACGGCGTGCCCACGGCGCCCTATGCCGTGGGCGCCGAGGCCACGGTGACGGGCATCGTGACCGCCAACCTGAACACCACGCGCACCGACGTGTACGTGCAGGACATCACGGGCGGCATCAACCTGTTCAACGCCGCGCTGGGCCCCATCACGCTGGCTCCCGGCGACAGCATCACGGTGACCGGCAGCATCCTGCAGTTCCGCGGGCTCACCGAGATCCAGCCGGACTTCGCGCTGCTCGTGCGCCACGCCACCGGGCGCCCGGTGCCCGAGCCGCTGGTGGTGACGGCGGCCGGGATCAACGCCACGTTCCACGTGGACGGCACCGAGCCCAACGAAAGCCGGCTCATTCGCGTGAACGGCTGCACCTACAACTCGGTCAACTCCACGATCACCGACGCCACGGGCACCACCCTGATCTTCGTGCCGGTCACTTTTCCGGCGCCGCCCAGCGTGTTCGACGTGATCGGCATCCTCAAGCAGTACAAGCCCGGTACGCCGGCGCCCGGCCCGCCGTACACGGCGGACTACGAGATCGCGCCGCGCACGCCGGACGACATCATTCCGCACCCCGGCCCGATCCTCACCGTGGCGCCCTACGAAGACCAGATCCAGTCCACGTCGGTGCGGATCAACTGGACGACCGACGTTTCGTCCACGAGCGTCGTGCGCTATGGGCTCACCTCGGCGCTGGGCGACAGCGTGGTGGTGCCGACCGGCGTGCTCATCCACGCGGTGACGATTCCCGGCCTGACGCCCGCCACGGTGTACTACTACGCCGCGGGCTCCGAGGACGTGAACGGCGCCAACTTCTCCACGACACGGGTGTTCAGCACCGCCTCGCCGGCCGCCACCACGGGGCAGGTGAACGTGTACTTCAACAAGAGCGTCGACACGTCGGTCGCCGTGCAGGCGCCGGCCAACGGCAACCAGGACCTGGTCGCGCGGCTCACCACGCGGCTCGACAACGCCAAGCGGTCCATTGACGCCGCCATCTACAGCCTGAGCGGCACGGTCGGGAGCAACCTGGCCACGGCGCTCATCGCCGCCAAGAACCGCGGCGTCAAGGTGCGTGTGATCTGCGAGTACGACAACAGCAGCAGCACGGGCTTCACCGCGCTGGCCGGTGCCGGCATTCCGCTGATCAACGACCGCTTCGACACCATCAACTTCGGCGCGGGGCTCATGCACGACAAGTTCTTCGTCGTGGATGCGCGCGGCGGCGCGCCCGAGAGCACGTGGGTGTGGACGGGCTCGTGGAACCCGACCGACCCCGGCACCAACAACGACATGCAGAACGCGATCGAGCTGCAGGACCACGCGCTCGCCAACGTGTACCGCATGGAGTTCGAGGAGATGTGGGGCAGCAGCACCGACACGCCCAATGCCGCGGCGTCGCGCTTCGGCGCGCGCAAGCTGGACGACACGCCCCACAAGTTCGTGGTGGGCGGCCGCCCGGTCGAGGCGTACTTCAGCCCCTCGGACGGCACGAACTTCCAGATCTACAGCGCCATCCTGGCCGCGCAGCACTCGGTGGGATTCCAGCTGCTCACGCTGACGCGCTCGGACCTGGCGGCGGCGCTGATCAACCGGCACACCGCGGGCGTCAAGGTGCGCGGCGACCTGGACGCCAGCACGGACACGGGTTCGGAGTTCGGCACGCTGGTCACCGCGGGCGTGGACGTGCGGGTGAAGACCGGCGTGTCGGGCCTGCTGCACCACAAGTACATGATCGCCGACGCCGAGAATCCCACGTGGAACGGCGTCACGGTGACCGGCTCGCACAATTGGTCGGCGGCCGCCGAGAACTCGAACAACGAGAACACGCTCGTGATTCGCGATCCCGCCGTGGCGAACCAGTACCTGCAGGAGTTCACGGCGCGCTACTACCAGTTCGGCGGCACGGACTCGATTCACGTGACCGCGGTGGGCGACGGCCCCTCGAACGGCCTCGCGTGGCTGGGGCAGAACTATCCCAATCCGTTCGTGGGCTCCACGCAGATCGCCTATGCGATTCCCGTGGCGCAGAAGGTGTCGCTCAAGCTGTACGACGTGATGGGGCGCGAGGTGCGCACGCTGGTGGACCAGGTGCAGCCCGCCGGGCGCTACCAGCTGACCATGACCACGCGCGGCCTGCCCGCGGGTGTGTACCTGGCGCGGCTCAGCGCCGGCGGCCAGGTGCGCCAGAGCAAGATGCTGCTGCTGCAGTAAGGCGCGAGCGGTAAGAAACTCTCATGGCGGCCGCCCTCGATTGGGGCGGCCGCCATTGCGTTCGTGCTCGCCCGGGTCAGTCCTGCGCCAGCACCATCGTCACGAACCCCATCGTGTCCCGGCCCCAGCGCTGGTAGCCCGCGGCCCAGCTCTCGATGCGCGCGGCGAAGGCCGGCGCGTCGGGATCGTGCGGGTTCGCCGCCACCCACGCGCGCATTTTGGCGGCGTAGCCCAGCTCGTAGGCGTCCCACTCGTCGTGCGAGCTCTCGTGGAACGCGATCACGTTCCAGCCGTGGTCGCGCGCGGCCTGCAGCGTGCCGTCCAGCGGCAGCATCTCGTCTTCGCGTCCGCCGAAGCCCGCCAGGTATTCGGCCGCGGGCTTCTGCCGCCAGTAGCCCACGCCGACAATCGCGCAGCCGCCAGCCGCCACGAACCGCGGCAGCGCCGCCAGCGCAGGCGCGTAGTCGCCAAAGGCGTGCGTGGCGCCGGTGCAGATCACCAGCTGGTGCGGGCGCGGTCCGGCGAGCAGCGATTCGAACACGCTGGGGATGAGCGTCAGCCGCTCGCCGATGCCGGCGGCCTCGGCGCGCTCGCGCGCTTCGGCGAGAAACGCGGCGTTCGGGTCCACGCCGATGCCGCGAGCGT
>JADLGX010000048.1 GCA_020849095.1 Candidatus Eiseniibacteriota bacterium | reverse complement strand
GTCATGGCAGGCCCCGACAATCCGGCACACCCGGAGCACGCGGCGACCGGACGCGAAAATCGGCTGCCACCGCCGCGCGCCGGGAAGCATGTGGCCGCGACAGCCAGGAGAAGCGCGGAGTCAGCGTAGGACTGCGCTCTGCTCCGGGCTATCGGCGGCGTTCGCGCGCGCGATAACAGGCGAACGCGTTTGGGTGGCGATTGGCGCGGGTGAAACGCACGTCGGCCGCGCCGGCGTTCTCCGGAGGAAAAGGAGTCGCACGAAAGTGTGCGCAGGCGGGGCATGTGAGCGCGAATGTGCAAGGGAGTACAACGCGGGCATGCGGCGGCAGTCGGGACAGGACGCGCTGAGGGCCGTTCGCCACGCCCGGCTGCCGTCCGCCACTCGGGGCGTGCGGCCCCGGCGACGCCGCACCAGAGTGATTCGCGACCGGGCCACCACGAAGCAGCCCGTTGCGAAACCGAGGAGCCACGCCCATGCACCTGCGTCACTCGCCTCAACATGCACTCACCCTGTGCGCCCTGCTCGCCGCGCTTGCCGCGGCCCCGGCCAGCGCCCAGACGTTCGCCAAGGTCACCGATCCCGCCAATCCCATCGTCACGCTGGGCTCGGGCCCGGGCGGGTCGTTCATCGGGTCGGCGTGGGTGGACACCGACAACGACGGCGACCTGGACCTGTTCATCGTCCGCAACGGGCTGTTTCGAAACGATGGCGCGGGTGTCTTCGTTCACCTGAGCGGCGCCATCGCCAGCCAGGGCCTGGCCACCGGCACCACGTGGGCCGACGTGGACAACGACGGCGACCTGGACTGCTACGTGGCGGGCGGCGCGCCCAATGGCTCGGCGCTGTACCGCAACCAGGGCGGCAACGTGTTCGCCAAGGTGACGAGCGGCGCCATTGCCGACACGCTCACGCACCTGGGCTGGGCCGCCGCGTTCGGCGACTACGACTCCGACGGGTGGGCCGACCTGGTGCTGGCGGCGCCCGTGGGGTTCAACGGCGTGACCGGGCCCAACCGGCTGCTGCACGCGGACGGCGGCGGCGCGTTTTCGCGCGTGGACAGCTCGACCGTGGCTACCGGCGTCGGCTTTTACACCGTGCCCTCGTGGTGCGACTGGGACGGCGACGGCGACCTGGACCTGTCCATCGGCTCCGGCAGCGGCGGCGGCGCGCTGCTGACCGACTACCTGTATCGCAACCGCCACGAGACCACGCCGGGCTGGCTGCAGCGCTACCTGGTGGCGCCGCTGGCCACCGACCTGCACGACGGCCAGCAGTATCACTGGGTGGACTACGACGACGACGGCGATCTGGACGTGTACCTGACCAACTTCGGCGGCAACGCCAACACGCTGTACGCCAACACGGGCGGCGGCGTGTTCGTGGCGCGGACCAGCGCCGAGGTGGGGCCGATCGTGTCGGACGTGGGCCCGTCGCTGGCCTCGATCTGGGAGGACTTCGACAACGACGGCGACCAGGACTGCTACGTGACCAACGCGCAGACCTTTGCCGCCAAGTACTACCGCAACGACGGCGGCACGTTCACGTCGCTGGCCATGGGCACGCTCACCGGCAACGGCCCGCACTGGGGCGCCACGGCGGGCGACTACGACGGCGACGGCGCCGTGGACCTGTACGTGAACGGCAACGCCACGGCGCACGGGCTGTACCGCAACACCACCGCCGGGGCCCACCACTGGCTCGACGTGAAGCTGCGCGGAACGATCTCCAACCGCTCCGCGCTCGGGGCGCGCGTGCGCGTGCGCAGCATGGTGGGCGGCTCGCCACGCTGGCAGATGCGGCACGTGTCGGCCCAGAACAGCTTCAATGGCATGAGCCGGCTGGATCCGCACTTCGGGTTGGCCGAGGGCGGCGTGGTGGACACGCTCGTGGTGGAATGGCCCAGCGGCATGCGCAGCACGCTGACGGGCGTCGCGGCCGACCAGACGATCGAGGTGATCGAGCCCACCGGCGTCACGGCGGTGACCGCGTCGCTGGTGGAATCGTCGGCCTCGCCGGACGGCGTGCGCAGTGTGTGGCAGCTCGCCGGGTCGCCGGCGCAGCTGGTGGCGGTGGAGCGCGACCGCCGGGACGGCGAATGGATCGAGATCGCCGGCGTGACCGACGACGGCGCCGGGCGGATCACGGTGGAGGACGCGGACGTTCAGGTGGACGCCACGTACCGCTACCGCCTGGTGATCCGCGAGCCCGACGGCGTGCGCCGCACCGGCACGCAGGAGATTCGCGTGCCCGGGCAGTTCCGGCTGGCGATTCGGTCGCTGGGCGCCAACCCGGGGCGCGGACCCATCCGGGTGGAGTTCGAGGTGCCCGGCCGCGAGAGCGCCGAACTGGAGTTGTTCGACCCCAGCGGCCGTCGCGTGGACTCACTGCATAGCGCGCCCGGGTCCGCCGGACGGCACGCCGCGCAGCTGGGCGCGCGGCAGGCCATGCGCCCGGGCGTGTACCTGGTGCGACTGCGGCAGAACGGAAGCGAAGTCACCGCCAAGGTGTCGCGCGTCGAGTGACGCGGAACGGCGCGGGGCCAGCACCCCCGCCCGGCGACGAGCGGCCGCCCTTCGGGGTGGCCGTTCGTCGTTCAGTCGATTGCGCGTCGGCCGTCGTGCCAGCGCCGCGTGAGCGCGTCGTGGTACGCGCGCCCCACGGCCACCGCGTGCCCGCCCTCGAGCAGGACCTCCAGCTGACCCGTGGCCCGGGCGCGGATGGAAGTGACGAAGTCGAGATTGACGATGGCGCGGCGGTGCACGCGCAGGAACGTGGCGGGGTCGAGCCGCTGTTCCACCGCCGCCAGCGTGTCGCGCACCAGGTGCACGGCCGCGCCGGCGTGCAACTCCACGTAGTTGTCCGCCGACGACAGCCACACGATGTCGGCCACGCGCACGAAGCGCATTTCGCCGCCCTCCTGCACCAGCACGCGCTGCGCCCAGCCGGCGCCGCGGGTGGCGCCCGCGTTGTCCGCCGAGTCCTGCAGCCGGGCCAGCAGCGCCTCGACACGCGCGGCCGGCAGCCCCTCCTGTGCCGCGCAGCGTTCGCGAACGCGGGTGATCACGCGGCCCAGGCGCTCGGCATCGAACGGCTTGAGCAGGTAGTCGAGCGCCTCGACCTCGAACGCCTGCAGCGCGAACTCCGAGTAGGCGGTGGCAAAGACGATCCACGGCAGGGGCGGCGCCAGCGTGCGCACCAGCTGGAAGCCGTCCCCGCCCGGCATGTCGATGTCGAGAAACACCACGTCGGGGCGCGTCACGCCCACTGCCGTGGCGGCGCTGGCGAGGTCGTGCGCCTCTCCCACCACCTCGACGTCG
>JADLGX010000047.1 GCA_020849095.1 Candidatus Eiseniibacteriota bacterium | reverse complement strand
GCAGCCCGCACGACGTGCGGCGCGGGCTCGAGCTGCAGCGCTTGATCGCAATGGCCATCGTGGCCGTGGGATAGTGCCGTGCCCCGGCACGGGGCCGAACCTCGGAGGGAATCGCATGCGCTGGCAAGGGCGTGAAAAGAGCGACAACGTGGAGGACCGCCGCGGCGTGTCGCGTGGCGGCATGGCGATCGGTGGCGGCGTCGGCGGGCTCGTGCTGCTCGTCGCGTTCGTGCTGCTGGGCGGAGACCCGCGCCAGCTCATGCAACTGCAGGAGCAGCTGAGCACCCAGCCGGCGCCCGCGGTTCAGCCGGGCGGCGACGGCGCAGGCGATCCCTCGGGCGAGTTCGTGTCGGTCGTGCTCAAGGACACCGAAACCGTGTGGCACGAGCTGTTCACGGCGGCGGGCCGCACGTACACCGAGCCTCAACTCGTGCTGTTCAGCGGCGAGGTGGAATCGGCGTGCGGCCAGGCGAGCTCGGCCGTGGGGCCGTTCTACTGTCCCGCGGACTCCCGCGTCTACCTCGACACGCAGTTCTTCGCGGACCTCGACCAGCGCTTCGGCGCGCCGGGCGACTTCGCCCAGGCATACGTGATCGCGCACGAGGTGGGGCACCACGTGCAGAACCTGCTCGGGATCTCCGACAAGGTCCACGCGATGCGCGCCCGGATGTCGGAAGAGGAGTACAACGCTTTGTCGGTGAGGCTCGAACTGCAGGCGGATTTCTTCGCCGGCGTGTGGGCGCACCACGCGCAGGCGGCCCGGCAGATGCTGGAGGAGGGCGACATCGACGAGGCGCTGCAGGCGGCCACCGCGATCGGGGACGACCGCCTCCAGCGGCAGTCGCGCGGCCACGTGGTGCCGGAGTCCTTCACGCACGGCACGTCGGCGCAGCGCCTGCGCTGGTTCCAGAAGGGCTTCGAGAGCGGCGACATGAGCCAGGGCGACACGTTCCGCGCGGCTTCGCTCTAGCCCGGCGCGGCGCCGAGCAACCGGCGGCGCGCCCGCGCCGTCAGCCCAGGTTCACGCCCAGCAGGTGGATCAGCGCCAGCCACGCGCCGGCGAGCAGGAAGACCACCCCGGTGACCACGCGCGCGACGCGCTCGAAACCGGTGAGCGCGCGAAACGCGCGCGCCGCCCATTGCGTGCCGAGCGCGATGAGCAGCGCGAACACCACCACGGGCAGCGCCGTGCCGGCGCCGTACACCGCGGGGAGCAGCACGCGTGAGTGGGCCGCGGCCGCCAGCGGAATCAGCCCGCCGAAGAAGAGCCCCGCGGACACCGGGCAGAACGACAGCGCGAAGAGCACACCCAGCCCGAGCGCGCCGAGCACGCCGCGGCCGGCCACGCCCTCGCGAAAGCGCTCGCCGAACGACCACGAGGGTGCCGGCACGCGGATCCAGCCGAGTATGCCCGCGCCGATCAGCAGCAGCACGGGGCCGAGCACCTGGTTGACGCGCTTCTGCAGGAAGAACGACAGCCCCGGCAGCGACAGCACGCTGGCCACCACGAGCGCGCCCACGACCACGTAGGTGAGCGCCCGCCCGGCCGAGTACGCGAGTCCGGCCCACAGCACGCGGCGCGGATCATCCGACTGCCGTCCCAGGTACGAGACGGCGGCGATGTTCGAGGCGAGCGGGCAGGGGCTGATCGAGGTCAGGATGCCCAGCCATGCCGCCGCCGCGATGCCGCCCAGCAGCTCGTTCACGAGTGCGCGGCCAGGAAGCCGCGGGTCTCCGTCTGCACGTAGCGCAGGAACTTCGGCTTGTCCTGCAGCAGCTGCCAGACCTTGTCGAGGTTCTTCCACTCGGCGGGCTTGCCGCCCACTTCGTTCACGAGCACCACGGACTTGGTGTAGAGCGCGTAGTCCTTGGCGAAGTGCTCGTTGCCCTTCACCTCGATGTTGACCACCTTCCACACCAGCTTGCCGTCGCGCACTTCGCCGGCGAACGCGCTGTCGATGGCCTCCTTGGAATAGGCCTCGATCGCCCGGCACGACGCGCAGCGGACGGTGGTGTGGAAGTAGTAGGCGATCACCCGTCGCGGCTGCACGGCGGGCGCGGCGGCCGCGGCGGCCGGCTGCTTCGGTTCGGGCCGCGCGGCGGGCGCGGCGTGCGCCAGCGTGGCGACGGCCACGGCCACCGCGGCCACGGCCAGGCGCAGGGCGCGTCTCACGACAACACCTCCTTGAGCTGGTCCGAAGAGGGCACACGGCCGGACAGCTTGACCTGGCCGTTCACCACCAGCGCCGGCGTCGTCATGACGCCGAAGCCCATGATCACGGCGATGTCGGAGACCTTCTCGATCTCGTACTCGAGGCCCAGCTCGCGCGCGGCGCGGTCGGCGTGTTCGTAGAGCACGTTGCACTTGGTGCAGCCGGGGCCCAGCACCTGGATCTTGATCATGACGGACGCTCCTTCGTGAATCGGTTCACAAAGCCCCGCGCCAGAAAGTCGCGCGGCGGTCAGATGAGCCAGTTGAACAGGTAGCCCACGAGAATGATCCCCGTGGCGACGACGGCGACGAACGTGCCGATGAGCAGGGGCCGGAGCACCTTGCGCAGGATGATCAGCTCGGGCAGCGACAGCGCGATCACCGACATCATGAAGGCCAGCACCGTGCCCAGCGCCGCGCCCTTCTCGAGCAGGGCGTGCACGACGGGAATGATGCCAGCCGCGTTGGAATACATGGGAACGCCGATCAGCACGGCGAGCGGCACCGACCACCACGCCTGCTTGCCCATGATCGAGGCCATGTACTGCTCGGGCGCCCAGCCGTGGATGCCGGCTCCCACCACGATGCCGGCGATGAGCCAGGGCCAGACCTTGCCCACGATCTCGCGCACCAGCTCGAGCCCGATGCCGAAGCGCTCGTCCCAGCCGGGCGCGCTCGTCTCGGCGCCGGCGGCGCCCACGCGCGTCTCGTACACCCACGGCTCCACGCCCCGCTCCATGCGCAGCTTGCCGATCACCCAGCCCGCCACGATGGCCACGGACAGCCCGGTGCCCAGGTACAGCGCCGCCACCTTCCAGCCGAAGAGCCCGAACAGCAGCGCGAGCGCGACCTCGTTCACCATGGGAGCGGCGATCAGGAACGAGAAGGTGACCCCGAGCGGCACGCCGGCCGTGAGGAACCCGATGAACAGCGAAACGGCCGAGCAGGAGCAGAACGGAGTCACGATGCCGAGCGCCGCCGCGATCACGTTGCCCCCGAACTCCGACCTGCCGGCGAGCACCGCGCGCGTGTGCTCGGGCGTGAAGAACGAGCGCAGCACGCCGACGAAGAACACCACCAGCGTGAGCAGCATGAGCACCTTGGGCGCGTCGTAGGCGAAGAACTGCACCGCGCTTCCCAGCCGCGTCGAGGGATCGAGCCCCAGCACGGACGACGTGAGCCAGCGCGACAGCGGCTCGAGTACGGCGTAGAGCGCCGCCCACAGCACGAGCGCGGCGATCACCAGCGGCAGGTGCCGGGGCAGCGGCGCGCGCCGGCGCGCCGAAGCGGGAGGGAGCGTCATGGCGCCGCCGCGCGGGCCGGCCCGGCGAAGAACCGGCGGCGGAACCACAGCGCCACGTTCACCAGCGCGATCAGCGCCGGCACCTCGACGAGCGGACCGATCACGGCGGCGAACGCCGCCCCGTGCCCGATCCCGAACGTGGCGACCGCGACGGCGATGGCCAGTTCGAAGTTGTTGGACGCCGCCGTGAACGACAGCGTGGCGGACTGCGGGTAGTTGGCGCCCACCGTGCGGCTCAAGAAGAACGACACGACGAACATGACCACGAAGTACACGAGCAGCGGAATGGCGATGCGCACCACGTCGAGCGGCAGCTGCACGATGGTCTCGCCCTTGAGCGAGAACATGACCACGATGGTGAACAGCAGCGCCACGAGCGTGAGCGGGCTGATGGTGGGAATGAACCGCTTCTCGTACCACTCGCGCCCGCGCAGCGCGACGAGCCCGAAGCGCGAGGCCATGCCGGCCAGGAACGGCACACCCAGGTACAGGAACACGCTGCGCGCGATCTCGCCGATCGTGATGTTCACGGCCACGCCCTGCATGCCGAACCAGCCGGGCGCGAGGGTGAGGAACACCCACGCGTAGAGCGGAAAGCACAGCACCTGGAACACCGAGTTGAGCGCCACCAGTCCCGCGCAGTACTCCGGGTCGCCCTGGGCGAGGTCGTTCCACACGAGCACCATGGCGATGCAGCGCGCGAGCCCGATCAGGATGAGCCCCACCATGTACTCGGGCCGGTCGCGCAGGAAGAGCGCCGCGAGCGCGAACATGAGCACCGGGCCGATGATCCAGTTCTGCGCCAGCGACAGGGCCAGCACGCGCGTGTCGCGAAAGACCCGGCCCATCTCCTCGTAGCGCACCTTGGCCAGCGGCGGGTACATCATCAGGATGAGCCCGATCGCGATCGGGACGGACGTCGTGCCCACGTCGAACTGGTGGATCGCCGGCACCACACCGGGCATCGCGAACCCCAGCCCGATGCCGACCGCCATGGCGAGGAAGATCCACAGCGTGAGGTAGCGGTCGAGAAAAGAGAGCCGCGCGGCGATGCCGGCGGGCGCGGGAGTCCGGGCGGCGCGCGTCATGGCCGGCCCGTGCCGTCGCCCTTGCTGGCGGCCGCCGCCTCATGCAGCAGGCCGGAGACGAGCGCTTCGATCCGGTCCCGCACGGCGCGGAAGCCGTCGTCGGGCAGGTGCTTGGGATCGGTCAGCTCCCAGTCCAGCCGGTGACGAGCCGGCAAGTGGGGGCACGCGTCGCCGCAGCCCATGGTGACCACCCAGTCCCACGTGACGGCGGGAAGCTCGTCGAGCCCCTTGGAGCGCTGGACGGTCAGGTCGATGCCCTTCTCGGCCATGAACTGGATGGCGCGAGGGTTCACCACGCCGGAAGGCCGCGAGCCCGAGCTGAACGCCTCGACCCGCCCGGCGCCGAGCTGCCGGGCGAAGCCCTCGGCCATCTGCGAGCGGTTGGAGTTCTCGATGCAGCCGAACAGCAGGTGGGGCGTTGCCGGGTTCACGGGCGGGCTCCTCTCGAGACGGCCGGGCGCGCGCCGTGCTCGGGCATGGGCACCCGGGCCGGCGGGAGGGAGCAGAGTTCGGTGAGCGGAATCGCCTTCACCTCGCGCAGCCGCTTGCGGTCGGCGAGGACCGCGGGGTCGCGATCAAGCTCGCCGCGGAGCAG
>JADLGX010000046.1 GCA_020849095.1 Candidatus Eiseniibacteriota bacterium | reverse complement strand
TGGGCATGCAGCTGCTGTTCGACGGCAGCGACGAGGGCGAGGGACGCGGGCTGGGGCTGATCGAGGGCCGCGTGCGCAGGCTGCGCGCCGCGCGCGTTCCGCACATGGGCTGGAACGACATCGAATACGCCGGCCCGACTCGCCCCGACGCCGCGGGGCTGCGCACGGCCTACTTCGCCCACTCGTTCGTGTGCGCGCCCGCGGACACGGCGGTGGTGACGGGCTGGACGCGGCACGAGGGCGACCGCTTTCCGGCGATCGTCCGCGCGAAGAACACGGTCGGAGTGCAGTTCCACCCCGAGAAGAGCTCGGCGGCCGGACTCGCGTTTCTCTCCCGCACGCTGGCCGAACCTTCGTGGCGGATCGGGGAACGCACGTGATCGCCCTGCCGGCCATCGACATTCGGGAAGGCGCCTGCGTTCAGCTGGTGGGCGGATCGTACGCGGACGAACGCGTGCGCGAAGCGGAGCCGCTCGCCGTCGCGAGGCGCTGGCGCGCCGCGGGCTTTCGTTCGCTGCACGTGGTCGACCTCGACGCCGCCACCGGCCGCGGCGACAACGCCGCGGTGGTCGCGGCGCTGCTCGCCGAGTGGAAGGGCGACTGCCAGGCGGGCGGCGGCCTGCGCGACGAAGAGGGCATTCGCCGCGTGTTCGCCGCAGGCGCGACGCGCGCCATCGTGGGCACGCGCGCGGTCGAGGACCCGGCCTGGCTCGTGCGGGTCGCGGAGCGCTGGCCGGGACGGATCCTGCTCGCGCTCGACGTTCGCGGCCGCAGCGTGGTCTGCCGCGGCTGGGAACGGCAGCTCGATGTCGAGGTGACGGCGTTCGCGCGCGGGCTCGACGGTGTGCCGCTCGCGGGGCTGCTGGTGACCGCGGTCGAACGCGAGGGCCTCGAACGCGGTCCGGACCTCGACGTCACGGCGGCGGTCGCGCGCGACTGCGCCCTCCCCCTTCACGCCTCGGGCGGCATCTCGTCGCTCGACGATCTTCGCGCACTCGATCGCGCCGGCGCATCCGCCGCCGTGCTCGGGATGGCGCTCTACACGGGCACGCTCGACGCGTCGTCCGCCGCAGGGGAGTTCGGATCATGACCCGACTGGTTCGCGAGACTCGAGAGACGCGCGTGGAGATCACGCTTTCGCCCGGCACGGGCTCGGCCGACGTGGCCACCGGACTGCCGTTCCTCGACCACATGCTCACGGCGTTCGCGGCGTACGCCGCGCTCGACCTGACGCTGCGGGCGACGGGCGACCTGAAGCACCATCGGATCGAGGACGTGGCGATCACCGTGGGCGAGGCGGTGCTTCGCCTGGTCCCCGAGCGCGCGTGCCGTTACGGCGAGCGGACGATTCCCATGGATGACGCCCTCGTGCACGTGGCGATCGATCTGGGCGGGCGCCCCTTCTACGAAGGCCCGCTGCCGTCGTCGCTGTACGACCACTGGATGCGTTCGTTCGCGATGCACTCGCGCAGCACGCTGCACGTGCGGGCGCTGCGCGGGAACGACCGGCACCACGTGGTGGAGGCGGCGTTCAAGGCGCTGGGGCTGGCCGTGCGCCAGGCGCTCGAGGAGCGCGGCGCGGTCTTCAGCACCAAGGGCGGCGTGCGCTGGGAGGAGGGCTCGTGCTGACGCGCCGGATCATCGCCTGTCTCGACGTGGCCGGGGAACGGGTCGTGAAAGGAGTGCGGTTCGTGGACCTGCGTGACGTGGGCGAGCCCGCGGAAATGGCCGTGCGCTACGAGCAGGAAGGCGCGGACGAGATCGTGTTCCTGGACATCGCGGCCACGCACGAGGAGCGCGCCACGTTCTTCGACGTGGTGCGCCGCACGGCCGAGCGGTTGTTCGTTCCGCTCACGGTGGGCGGCGGGCTGCGCACGGTCGAGGACGCCACGCGCGCCCTGCGGGCCGGCGCGGACAAGGTGAGCTTCAATAGCGCGGCGGTCGCCCGGCCCGCGTTGCTGGGGGAATGCGCGGGGCGGTTCGGGTCGCAGTGCGTCGTCGCCAGCATCGACGCCAGGCGCGAGGGTGGCGCCTGGCGCGTCCACACGCGCGGTGGACGCGAAGCCACCGGGCTCGATGCGGTCGAGTGGGCGCTCGAGTGCGTGCGGCGCGGCGCGGGCGAGATCCTGCTGACCAGCGTGGACCGGGACGGAGCGCGCGACGGCTACGACCTGGAACTCACGCGCGCGGTCGCCGACGCCGTTCCCGTGCCGGTCGTCGCCTCGGGCGGCGCCGGAAACGCGTCGCACGTGATCGCCGCGCTGCGCGAGGGCGGCGCCGACGCGGCGCTGCTCGCGGGCATTCTTCACGACGGCGTCACCCGGCTCTCGGAGGTCAAGCAGGCGGTGGCGCGGGCGGGAGTTCCCGTGCGGCTGATCACCAACGGAACGGAGGTATCGCCATGCTGAACCTGGAGACGCTCGAAGCGGACGCGATGGTCGTCGTGGTGACCCAGCACGCGGTGACCGGCGCGGTGCTCATGGTGGCGTTCGCCGATCGCGAGGCGCTCGAGCGCACGCTCGCCACCGGCGAGATGCACTATCGCTCGCGCCGCCGCGGGCTGTGGCACAAGGGCGCCACCAGCGGCAACACCCAGCGCGTGGTCAGCCTGGCGTGGGACTGCGACCGCGACGCGGTGCTGGCCCGCGTGATTCCCGCAGGCCCGGCGTGCCACACCGGCGAGCCCAGCTGCTTCGGCGCCGGGGCGCTGGCGGCCGATGCGGTCGCGCGGACGGCGGCGACGATCGCCGAGCGCGCCGGCGCTCCGCCCGAGTCCGCCGCGCCGTCCTACACCCGGCGACTGCTCGCCGACCGCAACCTGCGGCTCAAGAAGATCGGCGAAGAGGCCGCCGAGCTGGTGCTGGCCTGCGCGGACGGTGATCGCGACCGGGCCGTGAACGAAGCGGCCGACCTCGTCTACCACACGCTCGTGGCGCTTCGGGCGGCGGGCGCGGATTGGGACGGCGTGCGAGACGCCCTGCACCGGCGGCACGGCGAAGGCGGTCAGCCCTTCGACAGCTCCGCGAGGAACTCCGCGCCGTAGCGCTGCATCTTGGCGGGCCCGATGCCGGGCACGTCGAGCAGCTCGTTCTCGGACGACGGCCGGCGCACGGCCATCTCGCGGAGCACGGCGTCGCTGAACACGATGTAGGCCGGAACGCTCTCGGCGTCGGCCAGCCGCCGGCGCACAACGCGCAGGCGCTCGAACAGCTCGCCGTCCGCCTCGCCCAGCGACGAGGCGGCGGAACCGCGCCCGGTCTTGACCACCGCTCGCCCTCGCCCGGCGACCACGAGATCGCCCACGCCGATACCGCGGCAGGTGTCGCAGGAAGCGCCGCATGGCGGGATGGTCTCGTCGAACGACGCGCAGGCCGCCTGGTGCCGGCAGCCGCCACGGTCGAACATGCGGAACAGGTCGAGCGTCTTGCGCCGCGTCTCGTCGCGCAGCGCTTCGTCCTCGATGCCCTCGAGGAACGAGTCGTACCCGATGACGTCGGCGTAGGAGTAGAACACCACCACGTCGCTCGGCAGTCCGTCGCGGCCGGCGCGGCCGATCTCCTGGTACCACGCCTCGACGCTCTTGGGCATGTCGCGGTGCACCACCAGGCGCACGTTGCTCTTGTCGATGCCCATGCCGAAGGCGACCGTCGCCACGACCACGTCCACCTCGTCACGCGCGAAGGCGTTCTGGTGGCGTTCGCGAAGCTCGTCCGAAAGACCGGCGTGATAGGGCACGGCCTTGACGCCCTGCGTCTGGAGCCACGTCGCGGTCTGCTCCACCGAACGCCGGCTCATGCAGTAGACGATCGCGCTCTCGCCGGGATGACGGCGCAGCAGCCCCATGATGTCGTCGCGCACGTTGCGCTGCTTGCCATCCTCGCCCTTACCCTTGCGGACGGCGGTGATGTGCAGGTTTGAGCGGTAGAACGAACCCTTGAACCCGTCGGGCTTGCGCATGCCGAGCTGGCGGATGATGTCGCCCGCGACCCGGCGCGTCGCCGTGGCGGTCAGCGCGAGCACGGGAATGTCGCCCAGCTCCTCCTTGAGCCCGCGCAGCTTGCGATAGGCCGGGCGAAAGTCGTGCCCCCACTGACTGATGCAGTGCGCCTCGTCCACCACCACCAGGCTCACGTTGCATCCTGCGATGAGTCCGCGCAGCGAGCCTTCGAGCGCTTCGGGGGCCAGGTACAGCAGTTCGATCTCGCCGCGCCGCAGCGCCGCCAGGCGTTCCCGCTTCTCCTCGAACGGAATCGTCGAGTTCACCATCGTGGCGCGGAATCCCAGCCGCACCAGCGCGTCCACCTGGTCCTTCATGAGCGAGATGAGCGGAGAGATCACCAGGACGGTGCCCTCCAGCAGCTTGGCCGGCAGCTGGAACGTGAGCGACTTGCCGGCGCCGGTGGGCATGACGCCGATGCAGTCGCGCCCCGAGACGACCGCATCGATGATGCGGCGCTGCCCGGGGCGGAACTCGCGATAGCCGAAGATGGCTTCGAGCGCCTGCTGCGGGTCGGAGAACTTGGCCGAGTGGAAGAGCGGCGCGTGGGAAGCGAACGAGTCGGGCAAGACGTCTCCGAAGGGGGCGTGGCGGCGAAGCGGTGAAACGGCGGTCAGCCGACCAGGCGGTCGAAACCGAGCCGGCGGCGGCACATCGCGAGCTGCCCGACGTGATAGACGTCGTGCACCGTGGCCAGTCCGAGAACGCCGAACGTCGTGGGCTCGAGCCCCGGCACGCGGGTCTCCTTCGCGACGTCTTCGCTCGTGAGCGTCTCGAGCCGGGCCATGAAGCCGGCGTGCACGGCGATCCAGCGCGACTTCACTTCGGCGAGCGACGGCCAGTCGGTGACGGTGGCGGGATCGCTTCCGCGCGGAAACTGCGCGGCCCACGGCACGTCGGCCGAACCGCCGAGCGCCCGGAGGAACGACGAACGAACGCTCACGACGTGCGCCGCGATCCAGAGCAGGGAGTTGGTCCCGTCGCCCGTCGTGCGCGCCTGCTCGTCGGTGACCCCATCCAGTGCGCGCAGGAACATGCCGTTGGCGGTGTTCAGGATCAGCGCGTAGCCGCGCAGCTCGGAAATCACGCGCCTTCTCCGGGCGTCACCACCGGCAGTCCGCGCTCGGTCCAGCCGCGCCAGCCGCCGTCGAGCGAGACGACGTTCGTGTAGCCCATCTTCTGGAGGTTGTCGTTCACGAGCACGCTGCGAAAGCCGCCGCCGCAGTAGGTGACGATGGGAGTCGCCTTGTCGGGAATGGCGTTCTCGATGTCGCGCTCGATGGTGCCCTTGCTCAGGTGGTGCGCGCTCGGCAGATGACCGGCGGCCCACTCGCTCTCCTCGCGCGTGTCCACGAGCACGAACCGCTCGCCGGCCTG
This sequence comes from Candidatus Eiseniibacteriota bacterium, assembly GCA_020849095.1. Lineage (GTDB taxonomy): Bacteria > Eisenbacteria > RBG-16-71-46 > RBG-16-71-46 > RBG-16-71-46 > CAIXRL01. Next base: position 7,184 of record JADLGX010000046.1, on the reverse strand, counting down.
CAGCCGCGTGATGAACTCCTCGATGGAAAACTGCTTCACGCGCGCGCGGGCTTCCTCGACCAGCGCGAGGAACCCGGGACTGTGAACGTGCGGCGCTGCGGTCGGTTCGATCATCGTCATCAGGCCCCCACGGCGATCGCCGGCTCTTCCCGGCGCGAGTATTCGCGGACCACCCGGTACAGCGCATCGCGCTGCACAGGAATCTTGCCCGCTTCACGGATCATCTGGACCATGCCCAGTTCGGCCATGCCCACCGGACTGCGCGCCTGCGCGGCGTGCGCGATCTTCTCGAGCCCGATCGTGCCGTCCAGGTCGCTCGCGCCGAAGTTGATGGCCGCCGCCGCCGTGTCCTGCCCGAGCATGACCCAGTAGCCCTTCACGTGCGGCACGTTGTCGAACACGAGGCGCGAGATGGCGATCGTCTTGAGGTCCTCGATCGCCGACGCCTGGCGCCGCACCAGCCCCGTGTTGCCGGGCTGGAACGCCAGCGGAATGAACGCGAAGAAGCCCGGCGCCCGCATTTCGAGGTCGCGCAGGTCGATCATGTGCTGCACCCGCTCGGCGCGCGTCTCGATGTGGCCGTACAGCAGCGTCGAGTTGCTCGGAATGCCCAGCCGGTGCGCCGCCTCGTGAATCTCGAGCCAGCGCTTGCCGCCGATCTTCTGGCCGAACAGCTCGCGGCGCACGCGCTCGCTGAACACCTCGGCGCCTCCGCCGGGAAGCGCGTCGAGGCCGGCGGCCTTCAGCTCGGACAGCACCCATTCCGCGGGCTTCTTGGTGAGCCGGCAGAAGAAGTCGATCTCGACCGCCGTGTACGCCTTCACGCTGAGGTCCGGCTTCTTCTCCTTCACCCAGCGGATGATGTTCAGGTAGTCGTCGAAGCGCCACTTGTGGTGCAGGCCGCCCACGATGTGGATCTCGGTGATCTCGGGATCCACGTGCGCGAGGACTTCTTCCTTCGTCATCGTGTACGCCGTGGGATCCGTGTGCTTCTTGGCGTAGTCGCAGAACTTGCAGGCGAGCACGCAGACGTTGGTCGGGTTGAGCTGGCGATTGACGGTGAAGTACACGCGATCGCCGTGCTTGTCGCGCGCGTGCGCGTCGGCGAGCCGGCCCAGGTCGAGCATGTTCGCGTCGAACAGCCGGATGCCGTCCTCCTGCGTGAGGTGGTCACCGGCGACCAGCTTGGCGCGCGCGTCCTCCACCAGGGAGTCGCGGAGGCGAATGTCGGAAACGAAGCTCAAGGATGTGTCCTTTCCGCGGCGACGGAGAGTTTTCGAAACGCGGCGCAGTATAGCGAGGCGGCCGGTGACCGGCTACCATGCGCTCACACTCCGAGGAGGCCCTCCGCATGAGCGCTGCCGCGCCCCATCCCGCGACCAGCCGCACCGAAGCCACGCCCAAGAAGAACGTCTCGCTCCGCGCCGTCTGGCCGGAGGTTTCCGCCCTGATCCACCCGCGCCGCGGCAAACTGGCGCTCGGACTGGGCCTCGTGCTGGTGCGCAGCGTCACCGGGCTCGTGCTGCCGCTGTCGCCCATGATCCTGATCGACCGGATCATCACGCCCAAGAAGCCCGAGCTGATTCCCGGACTGGTCATGGGCCTGCTGGCGGCGACGGCGGTGCAGGCCGTGACCTCGTACGTGCTGACCCAGCTGCTGTCCAAGGAGGGCCAGCGCGCGATCGCCGAACTGCGCGCCAAGGTGCAGGCGCACATCGGCCGGCTGCCCGTGGGCTTCTACGACGCCAACAAGACGGGCACGCTCGTGTCGCGGATCATGAGCGACGTGGAAGGCGTGCGGAACCTGGTCGGGACGGGATTCGTCGAGTTCATCGGCGGCGTCGTGACCGCCGCGGTGTCGCTGGTCTTCCTGCTCCGCATCAACGCCACGATGACCCTGGTGACCGCTGCCGTGCTCGTGGGCTTCACGCTCGTGCTCGGCCGCGCGTTCAACGTCATGCGCCCCGTGTTCCGCGAGCGCGGAAAGATCCAGGCCGAGGTGCAGGGCCGGCTCACCGAGTCGCTCGGGGCCGTTCGCACCGTGAAGGGCTATCACGCCGAGGAGCGCGAACAGGCCGTGTTCGCCGCGGGCGTGCAGCGGCTGCTCGACAACGTGCTCCGCACGCTGTCGGCGCAGTCCATCATGCAGCTCTCCATGGCGCTGCTGATGGGCATCGTCGGCGCGGCGGTCAGCTGGTACGGCGCGCGCCATATCATCATGGGCGACATGACGCTGGGCCAGTACATGGCCTACAACATGCTGCTCGGGTTCCTGATCGCGCCCATCTTCCAGATCGTCAACATCGGCACGCAGCTCACCGAGGCGCTGGCCGGGCTCGAACGCACGCGCGACGTGCTGGCCGAGTCGCGCGAGGACGCCGACCCCAGGCGAACGGCCGCGCTGGGCGTGATTCGCGGCGACGTGGAGTTCTCTCACGTGAACTTCGAGTACGAGGCCGGCAAGCCCGTGCTCGACGACGTGTCGTTCGTCTCGCCCGCCGGCACCGTCACGGCGCTCGTGGGCTCCTCGGGATCGGGCAAGAGCACCATCATCGGGCTGCTCTCCGCGTTCCACACGCCCGGCAGCGGGCGCGTCACCGTGGACGGCGCGGACCTGTCCACCGTGCGCCTGTCGTCCTACCGCACCCAACTGGGCGTCGTGCTTCAGGACACGTTCCTGTTCGCGGGCACCATCCGCGAAAACGTGGGCTTCTCGCGGCCCGGCGCCACCGACGCGGAGATTCGCGAGGCGTGCCGGATCGCGCGCGTGGACGAGTTCGCCGACCGTTTTCCGGAGGGGCTCGAGACCATCGTGGGCGAGCGCGGCGTGAAACTCTCGGGCGGGCAGCGCCAGCGCGTCTCGATCGCGCGCGCGATCCTGGCCGACCCGCGCATCCTGATCCTGGACGAAGCCACCTCGAGCCTCGACTCCGAGAGCGAGGCGATCATCCAGGAGGGGCTCTCCTACCTCATGAAGGGGCGCACCACGTTCGTGATCGCGCACCGGCTCTCCACGATCCGTCGCGCTGACCAGATCCTGGTGGTCGAAGAGGGACGCATCGCCGAGCGGGGCGACCACGACGCGCTGTACGCCGCCGCCGGCCGCTATCGCGACCTGTACGATCGCCAGCACGGGCTCGAAAAGAACCTGTTCCTGGCCCCCGGCGAAGGGGACGACGTGCCGGATGCCGACGGTCCCAAGGGCGGACGCGGCGGCGCCGAGCCCGGGATGCTCGACGTGATGCAGGGCGGGCGCTAGGAAGCGGCGCCCGCCGCCTCGCGGTACTCGAACGCGGTCTGGAACGCCGACACGATCCAGTCGCCGCCGGTCGAGTTGAGCGGCGTGCTGCAGTAGGGACAGGCGAGGTCGAGCGAGTCCTTCACCGGGCCGCCGCAGGCCGGGCACTGGTGCTGGTAGAGCGCTCCCTTGCCTGGAGCGGCATTCGCGTCGCGCTCCAGGGTCAGCACGTAGTTCCGTCTCGCCGGTGCGGCGTCCAGCTTGCGAAGGCCGCCGCCCGGGCTCAGCTCGACCCGCTGGGTGGTCGCCGCGACGCCCACCACGACCACCTGGCGTTCTCCGGCCTGCCGGGCCGCCAGCAGCATGGCCTCGTTGATGTAGATCCGATCGAACACCACGTGCCCTTCGGGCATCTGCCGTCCGATCTGCTCGAACGCGGCGTCGGTCACGAAGCGGCGCGCGACGGCGGGTTCGCGAGTGGCCAGCGCGGTCATGATCTGCATGAAGCCGTTGCTCGCCTTGTCCTCGATGAGCTGCACCGAAAAGCCGGGAGCGCCGCCGCGAAGCCGCGCGAGGTCCTCCTGCAATCCGGGCGCCTCCAGCAGCTCGAGCTGCCCTCGTGATCCGTAGTCCGCCTGCTGGGTGATCTCGGCGAGCACCCAGTCGAACTCGCCGCTGTTGACCAGCGAATGGCAGTAGCGGCATTCGCAGACTTCGCCCATGTCCGAAGGCAGCGGGGCGCCGCAGGCCGGGCAGGTGAACGCCTCGAAGACGTCGCCCTTGGCGGCTCCCGCGTGGCGCTTGCGGATGAACGACCAGTACTCGACGAAGGCACCGTCGCCGGCCGTGTCGAGCGAGTGGTCGAACTCGCTGACGAAGGCGTCGTGCATGCGCGCCGAGATGCAGAGGTCGATCACGTCGTAGTCGCCGTCCGCGCGCGCGGCCGCGGGGGCGATGGAGTTCACGACGACGTTGCTGAGCACGTTCCGCTGCCGCAGCAGCTGCATCATCTTGAACTGCGTCGCGAACTGCTGGTAGCGGCCGTCCGCCAGGAACGCGCGCACGAGCGCGAGGTTCTGGTCCGACCAGGCGGACTGGATGCGCACGAAGCTCGCGGCGACCTTGCGGTGGAACGCTTCGGGGTCGAAGTCCGGATGCGCCCTTCGGAACTCGACCAGGCTGGCCGTGTCCACGCGCGGGCCCTGCGGCTCGTCGGCTCCGGGTCCCTCCTCGGGAAGACTCGTGGTCGAAGCGCCGCCGGACTGCGAGGAGCTCTGGATCGCGATCACCACGACGACGATCACGATGAACAAGAGCACCGCGGGGAAGCTGAGTTCGCCGCCACCGCCGCCACCGCCAGACGATCCTCCGCCGTAGGAGTCGCCGCCGCTGTAGCCGCCACCACCGCCGCCACCACCACCGCCGCCACCACCTCCTCCGCCTCCACCGCCAGCGCCACCGGCCCGGGCAAGGGCCAGCGCCGCCGTCGCCATCAGCAGGAACGCGGCCGCCAGCAGGCTCTGCGCCCGATGACGCAGCGAAGTGCGGAACGATGAGGTCATCGTCAGATGCCCGACAGGATCCGCTTCTTCTGCTCGTCGAAGTCGGCCTGCGTGATGAGCCCGCCGTCGAGCATCTTCTTGAGCGCCGCGAGCCGCTCCACGGGATCCGCCGGCGGCTGCGCCGGGGCCTGGCCGGCGCCCATCGCGCCCGCCATCATCTGGCCAAAGCCGATGCCGGCGCCCAACCCGACGCCCGCTCCGGCCATCCCGCCTTCGTTCTTGGCCGCGTCACGCAGCGCCGCCAGCTGCTGCATCTGGGCGTAGTTCAACCCCGCGGCCGCGGCCGCCTGCGCCTCGGCCGAAGTGTCGGCGATCAGGTTGATGCGGCGCATCGTGTCTTCGTCGAAGCTCGTGCCTTCGATGCGGAAGTCCGCCATCTCGAAACCGAGGGTCTGGAACTCCGCGGTCAGCCGGTCCTTCATGCCCGCGGCGATCTCCTCGCGATTGCCGTCGATCTGCGTGTACGTGTACTGCGACGTGGCGAGGAAGTCCGTGAGCGGCTGCACCAGACGGGCGCCGACCACCTGGCGGAACTCGTCGACCGTGTACTCCTGCTGGACGCCGACCACGTTCACGAAGAAGCCCTGCGGATCCGCGATGCGGAAGCTGTAGTTGCCGAACGCGCGCAACCCGACGGGGAACTTGTACTTGGGGTCTTCGTACTTGATCGTGCTGTTGGTGCCCCACTTCTCGTTCAGGAACTGCTTGGTCTGGAAGAAGTAGATGCCGACCTTGTTCTCGCTCTCGAACGACTGCATGAACTTGGTGATCGTCGTCCAGAACGGAATGTTGTCCGTCTTGAGGTCCGTGGTGCCGGACTGTTCGATGACGGCCTCGACCTTGCCGCGATGCACGAACACGCAGCCCTGGCCGGGATTCACGATCAGCTTGGAGGCGTTCTTGATCTCGTCGCCGTTCTCGGACCACTTGTGGAAGAGGGCGTTCGGGTCGGGGTTCGTCCACTCGATGACCGAGCGCAGCTGGCTGCGCATGCTTCCGAACATGTTCATGCCGACTCCTCGCATTCAGGGTGAGGCCGCACGTCTGGCGACGGATCCGGCGCCAGTATAGGCATCCGCGGAACAGCCTTGAATCGTATTTCGTTCGGGCGCGCGAAAGGCCCGGTCATTCGACCGGGCCTTCGCCGTTCCGCGGCGCTCCCCAGCTCACGCGGAACGTTGCTGCCAGTGTCTACAGCGTGAAGTGGTGCGCCACCTTCAGGAGAATGGTGTTCGCCGAGTCGGTGTGGCCGAGCCTCGCGAGCGAGTCGTTGAGCCGGAAACGTCCATCGTCCACGACGTCCTCGCGCTGCTGGGTCCACACCAGGAACATCGTGGAGCCGGGCAGGTACTCCCAGCGCAGCACGGCGTTGCCGCGCACGCTGCGATAGGTGAAGTCGTCGCTGCCGTCGGTGCCCAGGCTCACGAACTCGTAGCTGCCGGGGCGGGCCAGGTACTTGAGCCCGGCGTAGTCGCCCGAAGTGATGTATGGCTGGGCGTACAGCTGGAGCGAGACGTTGGGCGTGATCGAGTAGTCCATGCGCAGGCTCGCGGAAAGCGTGCTCTGGTCGAGTTGGGCGAACACGTAGCGCGTTCCGTACGTGGCGGTCGCCCCCGCGTCGGCCTCCTGGCGCAGGTACTGCGCGTCGGTGCGGCCCTTGTTCCACGAAGGGTTGAACTCGAACGACAGGTTCGAGACCGGCTTCCACGCCATGCCCGGGCTGACGGAGAAGCCCCAGCCGCCGTCGCTCCCGCTGCTCGGCTCCACGTCGATGTAGTAAAAGCGCTTCGCCTTGCTGTTCGAGTCGAAGTGCAGGTTCGTGCTCCAGCCCGCCTCGTTGCGCATCACCGGACCGCCGCGGGTCGCGCGCGTGTTGACGGTGGAGGGGAACAGGAACAGCGTGGCCTGCCAGCTGTTGTTGTTGCGCTGCTCCATGCTGCCGCTCAGGTACAGCATCTTGGTGGTGGGATTGCCCTCGAGATCGTAGGTGGCCGCCAGCGCGCCGATCACGTGCGCGTACTGGCGCCAGCCCTTGGGCTTGTTCCACTGCCAGCCGCCGCCCACATGGCCGTTCGCCACATCACCGCGGGACGTGAATCCCATGTCGTTCGTGTCGAACCCGGGCGACAGGTAGCCGATCGCCGAGTTCGTGAAGAACGGTCCGTTCTGCCGGTTGAGCCACAACCGCGCGCCGTGGCCGGTGAGCGACGTCGCGTCGGGGTCCACTTCGATGTGTCCGGCGTCGGGGCGCTGGAAATAGTGCGCGCTGCTGCGCTGAAGGGCGCGGATGCGATCGGCGCTGCCGGTCACCTGGGTGGCCGCGGCCCAGCCCGAGATCACCCAGTTCTTCTTCTCGTCCAGGAACGTCCAGCCGTCCACGGCGG
>JADLGX010000045.1 GCA_020849095.1 Candidatus Eiseniibacteriota bacterium | reverse complement strand
GTGGTCGTGGCCTCGTTCCAGTCGGCCAGCCCGTGCGAGCGCGCGAAGGCGTGGTAGTCCATGACGTCGTGGCGGTAGGCGTCCACGGTGCGGTCGCTCACGCGGCGCACGCGGCGCAGCTCGTCGAGCCAGGCTTCGAGCGCGGGCAGCAGCGGCGAGGGCGCCGTGGGGACCATTGTGGGGCTCACGCCGCTCCCTCCCGTCCGGCCAGGTGCTCGGCGACGCGCTGCGCGAGCGAGCGCGGCACGCGCGCGCGCGCGGCGATCTCCTCGGCGGTGGCGGCGCGCAGGGCGTCCACCGATCCGAACTCCTTGAGCAGGGCCGCGCGCCGCGTGGGACCGATGCCGGGCACCGAGTCGAGCGCGCTGCCGATGCGCGCGCGCGAGCGCAGCTTGCGGTGGTACTCCAGCCCGAAGCGGTGCGCCTCGTCGCGCAGCCGCTGCAGCGCGCGCAGGCCTGCGGAACGCCGCGCCAGCCGCAGGTCGGGCAGCCCCTCGCGCACCACCAGCTCCTCGCGCTTGGCCAGCCCGATCATCGCCACCGGCCGCGACGCGACCCGCTCGATCGCCGTGCGCGCCGACGACAGCTGCCCGGCGCCACCGTCGATCACCACCAGGTCGGGGCGCAGCAGCTCGCCGGTCTCGACCCGGGTCCAGTAGCGCTCGACCGCCTCGCCGATCATCGCGAAGTCGTCCGGGCCCGGATTGCGCATGCGCATGCGCCGGTAGAGCGACTTGCGCGGCCGCCCGTCCTCGGACGCCACCACGGCCGCCACCGCCTGGTCGGGGCCGAAGTTCGAGATGTCGAAGCACACCATGCGGTGCGGCGGCTCGGCCAGGCCGAGTTCCTTCTGCAGCGCGAGCACGGCCGGCGAGAAACGCGCGCGCTTGCCGTCCGACCGCACCGCCAAGTCCGACAGCGCCGCCCCGGCGTTCTTGTCCGCCACCTCGACCATGCGCCGGCCCCGGCCGCGCGAGGGCGCGAGCAGTTCCACCACGCGGCCGGCGCGCGCCGACAGCGCCTGCGCCAGCGCCTCGTGGTTTTCCGGCAGCGTTCCCACCAGCACGCGGCGCGGCAGGTCGGTTCGCGAGAGCGCGTGCTGCGTCACCCACAGTTCGGCGAGCGCCGCGTCGTCGAGCCCGTCGGCGCCTTCGACCACGCGCGACTCCTTGCCCACCACGCTGCCGCCGCGCACAAGCAGCGACACGATCACGGCGCGGCCGGCATGACGCGCCGTGCCGAGCACGTCGGTGTCCCGCACGTCGCTGGTCACCATGTTCTGCGGCACCTGGGCGCGCTCGATGAGCTGGATCTGGTCGCGGCGCTGTGCGGCCGCTTCGTAGCGGCGATCGGCCGCCGCGCCCTCCATCTCGGCGCGAAGGCGCGCGAGCAGTTCGTCGTTGCGCCCGGTGAGCAGCAGCGCCAGTTCGTCGGCGAGCGAGCGGTACGCGGCCTTGTCCACGCGGGCGCGGCTGTAACACGGGCCGGCGCAGCGCTTGATGTGGTAGTACAGGCAGGGCCGGTCGCGCTTCGCGTAGTCCTCGAAGTTCCGGCAGGTGCGCAGCGGAAACACCCGGCGCAGGTCGCGCAGCGTGCGGCGCAGGTTCTTCACGTCGGTGAACGGGCCCAGGTAACGCGAACCGTCGTCCACCACCCGCCGGGTCACCGAGAGGCGCGGGTACTCGTCGGCCATGCTCAGCTTGACGAACGGGAAGCTCTTGTCGTCCTTGAGCAGCACGTTGAAGTGCGGCCGGTGCTGCCGGACCAGCGTGGACTCCAGCAGGAGCGCCTCGGCCTCGGTGTTCGTCAGGATGACGTCCAGGTCGGCCGCCCGCTCCATCATTTCGTCCATGCGGGGGCGCTGCGGGTCGTGCGTGAGGTAGCTCCGCACCCGGCTGGCGAGGCTGTTCGCCTTGCCCACGTAGAGCACTTCCCCGCGCGCGTCCTTGAAGAGGTAAACCCCCGGCGCTGCAGGAAGATTGGCGATTTTCGCTGCGATTGTGCCCACGGAAGCCTCCGGAGACACGAGTGGGGGTACTCGAGGGAGCCAGACTACTCCCCTCGCTCCGGGCGGCACAACGGCGGAATCGCGCCCCCGGGCGGGAACGGGAGGCGCCGCCGGACGCCCGCGCCGCGCGCCATGGCGGAATCCCGCGGGGCCGCGTCCCGCGCGGTCCATCTGCTTGACACTTCGCCCCCGGCGACGGTACTTTCCCCCGGCTTTTTCCAAGCTGACTACTCATCCGGAGGATTCCATGCCGCATCACAAGTCAGCGGCCAAGCGCGTGGTGACGAACGAGAAGCGTCGTCAGCGCAACATCGCCGCGACCAGCCGCATGCGCACCGCCATCAAGGCGGTCCGTTCGGCCACGACCAAGGGCGCCGGCGAGGCCGTGCTCACTTCCACGATCGCCCTCCTCGACCGCACCGCGTCCAAGGGCATCATCAAGCGCGAAACCGCGAGCCGCCACAAGTCGCGGCTGGCGAAGTTCGTCGCCAAGCTTCCGGCCTGATCGAGGTCAGCACCTTGCGACGGCTCATGGCCGCCATGCTTCTCGCTGGCACCGCCGTGACGACGACGCCGAATACAGCCGCCTGCGCCGAAGCGCAGGCGGCTTTTCCTTTCCCGGTGCTCCCCCGCGCGACACAGCCGGCGCGCTCGCACTGGCTGGCGTACACCTGCGCCGCCGCCGGGGCCGGACTGATCGCCGCTTCGTTCCCGTTGAGCGACCGCGCCGACCGGCTCTACGACGACTACCTCACCGAGAGCAACCCCGCGCGGATCGAGTCCCGCTGGAACTCCACGATCCGGGCCGACCGTGTCGCCAGCGGCTCGCTGCTCGCCGGTGAATCGCTGCTCGCCACCGCGGTGTACCTGCGCTTCATCCACCGGCCACGCGACTCCCGCGTCGCCCTGGTCGTGACGCCCGCCCAATGCGCCCTCTCGCTGCGCTTCTGACGCTCGCGCTGCTGGCGGCCGCCGCGGGCGGCTGCAGCCAGCGCGAGCGCGCCAACCCGCTCGATCCGGTCAATCCCCAGACCGGCGGACGGCCCGAGGGCTTCAACGCCACCTCGGGCTTCAGCGTCATCACCATCGCTTGGACGCCGCGCCCCGACCTGGCCGTGGACGGGTTCCAGCTGTACCGGCTCGCGCCGGGGGATTCGCTCTACCGCCCGCTGGGCGACGTGCGCGACACGCGCTCCTCGGGCTACGTGGACTCGGGCGTGCTCAACGGCCTGCGCTACCGCTACCGGCTGTTCTACGTGGTGGGCGGTACGCCCGGCTCCAACGCGGCCGAGGACGAGGCCACGGCCGGCCCGCTGCGCCCCTACGTCGCCGACCCCGGCGCCGGAGCGCTCGTCCGGCTCACGCCCGACGGTCGCGACGTGACCGTGCGCTGGACGCAGTTCGGCGACGTGCAGAGCCTCGCCATGGACGCCGCGGCCGGAACCCTCTGGGTCTCGGCGTGGACCAGCGGAGTCGTCGCCGTGTTCGATCCCAACTCGGGGCAGGGCACTTTCTCCCCCGGCATCCAGAGCCCGTACACGCTCGCCGTTGACCCGGTGGATCACTCGGCGTGGATCTGCGACCTCTCGGGCTCCGTGCATCACCGCGCGATGGACGGCGGTCCCGGCACGCCGGGCCAGCTCACGCTGCTCGACGACCCGATCGGCATCGCGGTCGGGCCCGACCGCTCGGTGTGGGTGTGCGAGGGAGCCGGCAACCGGGTGCGGCGCTACGACAACGCCGGCGCTCCCCAAGCCACCGCGTTCCTGTCCGCTTCGCCTTCGCGCGTGGCGGTGGACGGCACCACGCGCGTCGCCTGGGTCACCAGCCTGAACGGCGCCCGCCTGTGGCGCATTTCCGAGAACGGCACGGTGGTGGACTCGAGCGGGGCGTTCAGCGGCCCCATCGGGCTGGCGATCGACCGCCCGCACGGGCGCGTCTGGGTGGCGGACGCGGCCGGCAACCGCGTGATCGCGCTCGACATCAACACGCTCGCGGTGCTGCGCACCGTGACGGGCATCGGCGAGCCGCGAAGCGTGGCCGTGGATTTCGCGACCGGCCAGGTGTGGGTGGTCGCGCGCGGCGAGCGGTCGGTGATCCGGCTCTCCAACGACGGCGAGGTGTTGGACCGCACGGGCGGCTTTTCCGACCCGTTCGAGATCGCGCTCGACCCGGGCCTGTAGAGCGGCCCTCGCGTCAGAAGTTGTAGGCGATCGAGAACAGGTGGTCGGGCGCGGCCGAGCGGAACTTCTGGAAGTCGGTCGTGGTCCACATCCAGTTCCAGCGGATCGCGGGCATGAAGCCGCCGCCCAGGAACACGCCCCAGCCGAGCACGCCCACCTCGGTGCGCTCGCCGTACTCCCACGCGCGGGCGCCGTCGGCGAACACCGCGCCGTGAATGGTCGGGAACTGCCAGGGCGCCGGCACCGCCAGCACGAGCCCGCGCACCACCGGAAAGCGCAGCTCGACGCTGCTCGTGCCCGCGGTGAGGCCCGCGAGGTAGCGGCGCTCGGTCACGCGGATGCGCGTGGGGCCGCCCAGGTACACGCGCTGCGCGTCCCGCCCGAAGTTGTGCATGCCGCTCGCGCGCAGGGACAGCACCGCGCTGCGGAACGGATGGCGGTAGTGACGTACTTCGCTGTACAGCGTGCCGAAGTCGCCGCGCCCTCCGCTCATGTCGCGCGTCATGCCGGCGGTCAGGTTGAAGCGCGTGCCGCCCACCGGGCCGTCCCACGTCCAGCGCGAGTTGTCGTGCACGAACGCCACGTAGTTGGACACCAGGTCCACCGTGGGCGCGCTGCCGTTGCGCAGCAGGTGGTGCGAGGCGTGCTTGATCTCGACCGACGTCTCGATGCGGTCGAAGAGGCTGAACGGATAGCTCGCCACGCCGACGATGCCCAGCCGCTTCTCGCGCCGCAGCAGTTCGAAGTCGGGGTCGTACAGGCTCGTCAGGCGGAACACGCCGATCCCGTAGTTGAGGCGCTGCGCCTGGTTGAAGTACGTGACGCCCCCCTCCCAACCGTCCCAGAAGTCGCCGAACGACTCCGAGTCGTTGGAGAGCGTGAACACGAACTGTTCGTTGCCCAGCACGTCGCTCACCGCCATCTGCCCGAAGCCCATCGTGCTGTTGAACGACGGGCTCGAGCCGATGCCGTTCTGGATCAGGTCGATCCCGAGGCGGCGCTGATAGCGCTGCGGCGGCTCCTCGTGCACCACGTCCGGAAGCACGGCGACGACCGGGGGCCGCGTCTCGGGAAACTCGGCCAGCGTGTCGGGCGAGAAGCGCAGCACCCAGGTGCGGAAGGTGACGCGCTCCTGCACGGTGGCCAGCAGCCCGCCACCGTCCCGGGTCCAGTCCGGATCGGTCACCGGGCCCAGCATGCGGGTGACGCGCCGCACTCCGGCGCCGGGCGTGGTCGCGCGCACGTACAGGTCGCTGCTGCCGCCGCGCGTGGAGCGGAACGCCAGCCAGCGCCCGTCCGGCGACCACGCCGGCTGCTGGTCGCTGCCCGAGGGCGGAAAGGTCAACTGCTCGAGGCGGCCGTCCGCGAGCGACAGCCGGTAGAGCGCCTTGTTCCCTCCCGCCTCGCAGCGGTCGGAGGAGAACGCCACCCACTCGCCGTCGGGCGAGACGGCGGGATCGACGTCGTCGAAGTCGTCGTGGGTGAGGCGTTCGAGCTTCCTCGTGCCTCCGGCACGAGCGGCGCCGCTGGCGCCGTGCGAGCTTTCGGTGCCTCCGGCACCGGCGGCGCCGCTGGCGCCTTCGGCACCCTGCGAGATTCCCGACGTGATCGTGACGCGGTAGAGATCGCTCTGGCCGTCGTAGTCCTGTGCGGTGAACACCACCTGCGAGTCGCCGGGCGCGATGCTGGGATCGTGAATCGCCACCAGCTCGGGAAACTCGAGGCGCTCGCGCACCCGGCCGTCGCGGCTGTCCACCAGGTAGAGCGCATCCCGCCCGCCGATCTGCGCGCTGAGCGCGATCAGGCCGCTGGCCGAGACCGCGGGCCGATTCTGGAACAGGTGGAACGACTCGAACGCGGGGGTGCTCCCGCCGCGCAGGAGCCGGCGCTCGCGCCGGCCCTTGCCGTCGGGCTCGCTCATCACCAGGTCCACGGCGCCGTCCGCCACCTCGAACCAGCACAGCCGCACGCTCGTGTCGCCGGGGGCCGCGGACGGCAGCGCCCGGGCGCCGAGGTTGAAGCGGCTCTTCTGCGGAATGGGCTGGCCCACGTCGCGCGCGCGCGTCAGGCGCGCCACCGTGGGCAGGTACTGGCGCTGCAGCCACGCGAACCACTCGAGGTCCACGTCCTCGAGCTCGCGTCCGTACGTGATCCGGAAGCAGGTCTCGAAATCCTCGGCGCGCCAGGCGTTCTCGAGCAGGTCGAAGATGGGCTTTTCGCCGTAGCGCTCCGACAGCCACAGCAGGAACGCCTGCCCCTCCTTGTACATCTCGACCGAACCCGTGATGGGCTCGCTGCGCGTCATGGGATACGCCGCGCCCGAGACCACCATGTCGCGCACCAGCCCCTCGGCGTCGGCGTCCCAGGTGGTCGCGCAGTACTCCGCCAGCCCCTCGATGAACCACAGTGGCGGGAACCACTGCGGCGGTTTCTTGTGGGCGCGCATGACCTGGCCGAACTTGTCGATCATGTACGCGTGCGTCAGTTCGTGGCGCGTCACCCAGCGGAGCCGCGACCACGAGCCGTTGTGCGGAATGAGCACGCGCCCCTTGATGAGCTCGGTGAGCCCGCCCACGGATTCCGAGAGCAGCCCGGACGCGGCGTTCGTCTGCTGGAACAGATGGTGCGTCGAGTAGAGCAGCAGCGGGATCTTGTTCCGCATCTTCATCGAGAAGCGGCCGTCGAACTCCACCGCCACGCTCTCGGCGAACGCCGTCAGCGCCCGGGCGAGACTCTCTTCCTGCGCGTAGTAGTGCACGCGCAGGTGCGGGGTCTCGAGCACGGCCCAGGTGAGCGACTCGTAGTGCACCTTGTTCTTGCCGAACGACTGCGCGGCGGCCGGGCGCGCGCACGCCGCGAACGCGGCGGACAGGGTCAGCGCGAGAAGGACTGGGGCGAGGCGCAGGCGCATGCGGGACCGCTCTCCGGGAGATGTCGCGACGAGTCGAGTGATGTCCCGGTCACTTCAGCAGGTCGTTCATGCCATACACGCCCGCGGGCGCGGAGCCCACGAATCGCGCGGCAGCCACGGCGCCGTGCGCGAAGGCCGCCCGATCCTCGGCCACGTGGCGAATCTCCAACGATTCGCCGTCGCCCGCCAGAAGAATCTGGTGGTCGCCGACGAACGTCCCGCCGCGGACGGCGTGCACGCCGATCTCGGCGCCAGTTCGCGCCCCGACCACACCGTGCCGGCCGTGGCGCAGCGCGTCGCGGCTCAAGCCCCGCGCGGCGAGCGCATCGTCGGCCAGCGTGAGCGCGGTGCCCGACGGCGCGTCCTTCTTGAGCCGGTGGTGCTTTTCGACGATCTCGATGTCCCAGTGCTTCGGCACCGCTTGGAGCGCGGTGGCGAGCAGCTGGCGCAGCGCTGCCACGCCGATCGAGAAGTTGCTGGCGCGGAACACGGCCACCCGCGCGCCGGCCTCGCGCACCGCCGCCTCGGCCGCGGCGTCGAGCCCCGTGGTGCCGCACACCAGCGGCGCGCCGTTGGCCGCGCAGAACTGCGCCGAGGCGACGGCGCCCGACGGGCTGCTGAAGTCCACGACCACCGTGCCCTTGCGATAGGCCGCCGCCAGGCTCTGGCTCCAGCGAGTGTCGCCGCTCGCCGCCGCGATCGGGTCCACTCCCGCCACCACGCGGCAGCCCGAGCTCTCCGTCGCCGCCAGGGTGATGGCCGCTCCCATGCGGCCGGCCGCGCCCACCAGGACGATGTCGGTCATGCGTACTCCGCGCTCGCGAGCTTGACGCCGGCCTTTTCGGCCGCCACGAGGATCGCCGCTTCGCTGCCGGGTTCGACCGGCACCAGCGGCAGGCGCAGCTCGTTCGCGCAGACTCCCATGCGCGAGAGCAGGAACTTGGTCGGGGACGGGTTCGACTCGATGAACGCCGCCTTGAAGATGGGCGCGAGCTTGTCGTTGAGCGCTCGCGCTTCGTCGAGCCGGCCGGCGCGCGCGGCGTCGGAGAGCGCGCGCATCTCGCGCGGCACCAGCTGGCCCACGACCGAGATGATCCCCTCGCCGCCCACGGCGATGGCCGGCAGCGTGAGCGAGTCGTCGCCGGAGAGCAGCGTGAAGTGCGTCTTCTGCTTCACCTGAGCCATCTGGTCCACGGAGCCCGAGGCTTCCTTGACCGCCTTCACGTTGGACGCGGTCACCTGCGCGAGCACGTCGGGCAGCGTGTTGGTGCCCGTGCGGCCGGGCACGTTGTAGAGGATGACCGGCAGCTTCGTGGCCCGGGCGACGGCCTCGAAGTGCGCCACCTG
>JADLGX010000628.1 GCA_020849095.1 Candidatus Eiseniibacteriota bacterium | reverse complement strand
TTCGACACGGCGTACCACCAGACCATGCCGCCGACGTCGTTCCTGTACGGGCTGCCCTACGTGCTGTACACGCGGCACCGTATCCGCCGCTACGGCTTCCACGGCACGTCGCACCGGTTCGTGGGCTGGCGGTCGCGCCACCTGCTCGGCAAGCCGCGCGAACAGACGCGCCTCGTGACCTGCCACCTGGGCAACGGCGCCAGCCTGTGCGCCATCGACCACGGCAAGTCGATCGACACGTCCATGGGATTCACGCCGCTCGAAGGGCTGCTCATGGGCACGCGCAGCGGCGACCTGGACGCTTCGGTGGTCTTTCACGTCATGCACGAGGAAGACCTCACCGAGCACCAGGTGACCACCATGCTCAACAAGCACTCGGGGCTCTTCGGGCTGTCGGGCGTGTCCAACGACATGCGCGAACTGCTGGCCGAGGAAGCCAAGGGGCACGAGCGCAGCAAGCTCGCCATCGACCTGTTCTGCTACCGGCTGCGCAAGTACGTGGCGGCTTACGCCGGCGCCATGGGCGGCGTGGACGCGGTCATCTTCACGGGCGGCATCGGCGAGAACTCGCCCGAGATCCGCGCGCGATCGCTGGCCGGGCTGGAGTTCATGGGCATCCGGGTGGATGCCGTGAAGAACCTGGCCGCCATCGGCAAGGAGGCGGACATCTCGGCCGAGGGCGCCACCGTGCGCACGCTGGTGATTCCCACCAACGAGGAGCTGATCATCGCGCGCGACACCGTGCGTCTGGTGGAGGGCGCCGAGGATAGTTAGGCTGCCTCCGGGCGGGCATTCTCCACGGGGTGTCCAAAGGTGGCATTGCCAAGTCGGGACAAAATGCCGAAGCTGCCGTCGCAGGGCAACGGATGACCGCGATCGCACCAAATGGGGCCGCGCGCCGCGCGAGTCATGAAGGAAGGAGCCACATGAATCCCACTCGTCGTCTCGCCCTGGTGATTGCCGCCTTCGCGGTGGTCGCCATGGCTGTTTCATGCGCCCAGACGTCCAAGGAAGCCACCGACACCGCCGCTGCCGCCAAGGCCGCCGCGGACTCCGCCAAGACGGCGGCCGCCGTCCAGCGCGGCCAGCACCTGTTCCTGTCGTACTGCGCCATGTGCCATGGCGACGGCGGCGCGGGTGACGGCGAGGTTGCGGGGCGCTTCGCGCGCGACAGCGTGGTGATCGCCAGCCTGAACAACTCCGATCGCATGGACAAGCTGACGCCCGAGGAAGTGCGCAAGGTCATCGCCGAGGGCGGCGGCCACACCCAGCGCTCCGACCTGATGCCGCCGTGGTCGAGCCGGCTGACCCCCATGCAGATCGACGACATCACCGAGTTCGTGATGCAGTTGCGCTACATGAACCCGTCGGTGCCCTCCGCCACGCTCGCCGCCTTCATGGCGGCGCCCGAGGGCGCGTCGGCCGAAGGGCGCGCGCTGTTCGTGCACCACTGCGTGGCCTGCCACGGCTCCGAGGGCAAGGGCGACGGCCCGTTCGCTCCCAAGCTGCTCGAGGCGAGCAAGGTGCAGGTGCGCAACCTGACCGACTCGGTCTACTTCAAGGACCGCAAGGACTCCGACCTGTACGCCACGATTTCGCTGGGCGGCGGGCACTTCAAGAAGGCCGTGCAGATGCCGGCGTGGACGCAGACGCTGAAGCCGGCGGACATGAAGAACCTGGTCGCGTACGTGCGCGCCATTTCGAAGACGGAATCCAAGTA